>JAZGDQ010000358.1:0-10520 GCA_036477985.1 bacterium | reverse complement strand
GGGCCGCCAAGGGAGCGGACGTTCTCGACATCGACACCGAGTTTTTCGACCACGCCCTGGGCCTGAAGACTTATGGGTATCTTCGCCTCGCCCAGCTCGTCGTTCCCCACATGAAGAAAAACGGATGGGGGCGAATCATCAACATCGCCGGCGGCGCGGGAGCCACCCCGGCCCGGGGGAACCTGCCGACCAGCTTCGCGAACATCACCGTCCTCAACATGACGCGCGGGCTCTCGGACGCGGTCACGCCCGACGGCATCATCGTCAACACCGTCTGCCCCGGGGGGACCAACACCCAGCGGGCGCGGGATATGGCCCAGGCGGCGGCCGACAAACAGGGCAAGAGCGTGGAGGAGGTCATCAAGGAGCGGAGCGCCCGAATTCCGGCGGGCCGGATGGCGGAGCCCGAGGAGGTCGCCAATATGGTCTGCTTCCTGGCCTCGGAGGCGAACTCCTACTCGTTTGGAACCTCGATCTACATGGACGGCGGCGCCCGGCGGGGCACCCCCTGAGCGAGCAGAACCTTTCTCCGGCCTTCGGCCCCTCCCGATGCGCGGAGGGGCCGGGGGGCGGGGGGCCGGGTGACCGGCCCCACCCCCTACATCGCGGTCGTTCCCCCGTCGCTCGTGACGAGGGCGCCGTTCATGAAGTCGTTCTCCTTCGAGACCATGAAGGCCGCCAAGTCCGCCATCTCCTCGGCCTCGGCGAAGCGCCGGACCGGGATTCGCGGGAGCTTGCTCTCGGCGTAGCCGGGCCGCGCGTCGTGGATCTTCTGCACCCTTCCGCTCAGCGTCGTCCCCGGAATGAGGCAGTTCACCCGCACCCCCGAGGGGCCGAGCTCCACCGCCAGGGCGCGCGTGAGGTTGTGCATCGACGCCTTCGTCGTGCAGTAGAGGGCGTTGCCCGGCATCCCGATTTCGCCGTGGATCGAGCCGATCATGAGAA
Organism: bacterium; assembly: GCA_036477985.1. Classification (GTDB taxonomy): domain Bacteria; phylum UBA8248; class UBA8248; order UBA8248; family UBA8248; genus JAZGDQ01. The sequence goes on along the minus strand of JAZGDQ010000358.1, from coordinate 9,575 downwards.
TGCGCCCGCCCCCCTGGGGGACCATGACGCGCGCCGCCTCGCGCGAGGCGATGAAGGCCGCCTTCGCGTTCACCTCGAAGAGAAGGTCCACCTCATCGTCGGTGAACTCGAGGAAGTCCTTGTGGCAGCGCGTCCCGGCGCAGTTGACCAGGATGTCGAGGCCGCCGAGGAATTCCACCCCCTCGCGGACGATGTCGGCCGCGCGGCCCGCCCGGGAGAGGTCGCAGCAGCCCCCGCTCGCCTTCACGCCGCTCCGGGCGCAGGCCTCGATCGTGCGCTGGAGGCCCGCCTCGTCGCGGCCCCCGGCCGCCCACACCGAGGCGCCGTGGTCGGCGAATTTTAGGGCGATGGCGGCGCCGATTCCGCTCGACCCCCCCGTGACGATGGCGCGCTGTCCTTCAAGCGATCTTTCCGGCATGGCTTCTCCCCGTTTCTCGAATTTTCGACGAACCCGCCCGCCCCCGCGGGGCGGGGCGGCTAGCTCCCTGGCTTGGGCTCCATGAATTCAAGAGTGACCCCGTCGGGGCCCGCGAAATACATGTACCGAAGATGGGGAAGATCGCCCTCCTCGAGGATGGCGACGCCCGCGCCCAGGAGGCGCTTCTTCTGCGCCTCGTACTCGCCCGCCCCGATGTGGAACCCGATGTGATCCACCCCCATGCGGGGCAGGGTTCCGGCCGCCATCGGATCCTCCCCCGGGCGGATTCCCCGGATGATGAGCATCGAGCCCCCGCACATGATCTTCGTCTGGGGGGCGCCGTGGCGCTGGACGCTGTTCACCACCTCGGCCCCGAGAAAATCCTTGTAGAATTGCAGCGCCGCGTCGTGATCGGTGTGGACAATATGGATGTGCTCGTATTTCAGGCTCATGGCTTTCTCTGCTCCTCCGGCCGTTCTCCTCGGGGTCTTATTTCGCCGTCGCCCCGCCGTCGCTCGTGACGAGGGTGCCGTTCATGAAGTCGTTCTTCTTCGAGACGAGGAAGAGGGCGATGTCGGCCATCTCCTGCGGGGTCCCGAAACGGTTCAGTGGAATGGCGGCGCGGCGCGCCTCGATGTAGTCCTCCCCCTGGGCGGCGTGGGACTTCTTCACCCGCTCGCTACGGGTCGTCCCCGGGAGGAGGCAGTTCACCCGGATGCCGCGCGGGCCGAGCTCGGCGGCGAGCGCGCGCGTGAGGCTGTGCATCGCCGACTTCGTCGCGCAGTAGAGGGAGAACTGGGGCACGCCGCGCGTCCCGTGGATGGAGCCGATGTTGAGGATGCGCCCGCTCCCCTGGGGGACCATGACGCGCGCCGCCTCGCGCGAGGCGATGAAGGCCGACTTGATGTTCACCTCGAAGAGAAGGTCCACGTCCTCGTCCGTCATCTCCAGGAAGGGCTTCTTGCCCCGCGTCCCGGCGCAGTTGACCAGGATGTCGAGGCCGCCGAGGAAGTCCGCCCCCTCGCGGACGAGGTCGCCCGCGAGGCGCGCGTTGGAGAGGTCGTAGCACTTCCCGCCCGCCTTCACCCCCTGTCGGGCGCAGGCCTCGATGACCCGGCGCAGGCCCGTCTCGTCGCTCCCCCCCGTCGCCCAGACGCCGGCCCCGGCGGCGGCGAATTTTTCGGCGATCTCGCCCCCGATTCCGGTCGAGCCGCCGGTGACGATGGCCCTTTGGCCCGCGAGTGCGCCCTCGGGCATCAGCTCTCCTCCTCCAAAATTCCGCTCCCGCCCCCCTTGCGCGGGCCGCGGCGGGGCCACCGCCCCGCGTCCACCAGGGTGATGAATTCGAGTACGGTGGAGTTGAACAGGCCGGGCTCCTCCAGGTTGATGAGGTGGCCCGAGTTGGGAAACGTGAAGAGCCCCGCTTGGGGGAGGGTGCGCTTGAGGAAGAGGGCGGGCTCGAGGCAGGGCTCGTCCTCATCCCCCGTGAGGATGAGGGCGGGGACCTCCATGCGGAGCAGCTCCTCCTCCAGGTCGTAGACCGAGGGGCGCCGGCTTTGCAGGCCCCGCATGGTGAGGGCGGAGCCCTTCGCCGAGTGGCGCACGAAGGCCTCCACGAAGCGCGCGTAGCCGATCGGGTCCTTCCGCCGGAGCTGGAGGCGGGTGGCGCCCGCCGTGTACACCCGCCCGAAGGTCTCCATGCCCTCCTCCTCGAAGCGGCGCGCCACCTCGTGGGCGTCGCGCTGGAAGGCCTCCCGCTCGTCGGAGGTCGCCGAGCCGTACCCGCAGCCGGCCACCACCAGGGAGCGGGCCAGCTCGGGGTGGCGCAGGCCCAGGTGGAGGGTGGCGTATCCCCCCATCGAGAGGCCCACGACGTGGGCCGGGGGCAGGCCGAGGGCCCGGATGAGCCCGGCGAGGTCGTCGGTGGCGATGTCCTGCCCGTAGGCGGACTCCTCCTCGGGGACCTCCGAGGGGGGATAGCCGCGGGCGTTGTAGGTGATCACCCGGTAGCGGCGGGCGAAGAAGCGGACCTGATCCTCCCAGCTTCCCGCGTCCCCCGCGAATTCGTGGACCAGGACGAGGGGCGCGCCCTCTCCCTCGCTCTCGTAGTAGAGGCGGACACCGTTCACTTCGATGTGGGGCATGGCGCCCTCCCGGGGGAAAACCGGATTTCGGGGGGATTTCTACGGAAGTTGGGCCGAGATGGCAACCGTGCGGGCGGGCAAGCGGCTTTTGGGCGAGTCCGGTGTTATGCCCTTGATTTCTTCCCCGGGGTGAATGATGATGTCCCCCGCGCGGACCAGGGGCGCCGGGGGGAGAGCGCCCGATCGCCCGTGTATTTCGATTCGTCCGTATGGTATGGTCGTGCCGAGCCGCCCGGCGGGTTGCGCCGCCAGGCTCCGCCCTCATCGGTTTCATGTTCCGTCCACTCGAAGTGAAGGAGGAATCTGTTCTTGGCTAAGAAAGAGCGCCGCCGCCTGGCGATTCACCGGAAGGACGAGCGGCGGATCATGTGGTGGACCGTCCTCGTCATCGGCCTCATCCACCTGGGCGCCTTCCTGGCCTTCCTCCCCGAGTTTTACAGCACCTCCGGGCTGGTCCTCTTTTTCGCGCTCTACGTGGCGACCGGCCTCTTCGGCGTGACGCTTTGCTTTCACCGCCTCCTCACCCACCGCAGCTTCCAGACCTACAAGTGGGTCGAGTACCTGCTCACCTATTGCGCCTGCCTCGCCCTCCAGAGCGGCCCGATCGAGTGGGTCTCGACGCACCGGATTCACCACAAGGAGGCCGACCAAGAGCCCGACCCCCACTCCCCCCTTGTGAATTTCCTCTGGGCCCACGCGGGCTGGCTCTTCGTCACCTTTCCGGATTGCCAATCCTATGGGGAATACAGCCGGTTCGCCAAGGACCTCGGGCGCGATCCCGTCCAGCGCTTCTTCGACATCTTCTGCTTTCCCATTTATGCGACGACGACGGTCCTCATCTATTTCGCCGGGGAGCTCTACGGCGGGCTCGGCCTCTCCTGGGTCGTCTGGGGCATGCTGGCCCGCACCGTCGTCCTCTGGCACTCCACCTGGTTCGTCAACTCGGCGAGCCATCTGTGGGGCTACCGCAACTACGAGACCGACGAGGACAGCACGAACAACTGGTGGGTCTCTCTCCTCGCCTTCGGCGAGGGTTGGCACAACAACCACCACGCCGACCAGCGCTCGGCCGCTCACGGGCAACGATGGTTCGAGTTGGACCTCACCTACCTGGTCATCCGCCTCATGGGCCGGGTCGGCCTCGCCTGGCGGATCTTGGAGCCCCGCAAGCGCATCGTCGCCCGGCGGGTGGACATCATGGTGGACCAGGATGCGGTCGACGCCTCAGACGAGATCGCCAAGCCGAGGCCGGCGGGCGGAACGCTCCACACCATGACGGACCCGACCATCCCCATCCAGGTGCCCCAGATGGCCTCGGCGGGAGCCGCCTACGAGGCCGCCGTCGAGTCGGCGCGCAAGGCCCTCGAGTCGGCCGAGACGGCCCTGCGCCACGCGGCCGAGGCGGCCCGGCACACCCGGGATGACGCCGTCCAGAAGGCCGACAAAGCGGTGAAGGAGATGCTCGAGGCGGCGAAGGATATGGCCATGACGGCGGTCGAGCAGGCGAAGATCGGGGCGGCCGAGGCGGCCGAGTTCGCCGCCCAGGCAAGCGCCTTCGCCTCCGATGCGAAGGAGCGGGCGGCCGAGTCCGCCCGGCAGGCCGCCGAGCAGAGCCGCGCCCTGGCGATGGAGGCGGCCGAGGCGGCCGCGCGCGCCGCCGAGGAGATCGCCGTCTGCTTCCGCAGCATCACCCGCCAGGCCATCACAGCGATCTAGGTGGCGCCCGCCGGAACGGGGCTAGGCGGAGCGGGGCTCGGCGAAAATGGGAAGAGAGGGACGGCGCCGGCCGCGGGAACGATAGCGGCGCTGATCGTCAGCGCAAGAGGGAGGCGCTGACAGCGAAGGCCGGGGCGGCCGGCAGGAGGGCGGCGCCGGTTTTGAGCGCCCGCCGATCCTCTGGGCCGAAATTCAGAGAGAGCCGCGCTGGCCGGCGGACCCAAAGCGAATCGAACCGGGGGGTTTCCCCCCGGTTTTTTTTCGGCCCGCTCTTAGAGCTTGCCGGGCCGGGGGCGCGCTGCGGGAACGAATTGGTTCGTGTAGATGTCGTCGACGTCGCCGGTGAACTTGAGCTTCCGGGTGCGGCCCAGCATGGCCTGCATCTCCTTCAGGCGCTTCTCCCGGAATTTGCCCAGGCCGCCCTTCCGCGCCTCCTCGGGATAGATGAGCGCCAGGGCCGCCGCCCACTCCGCGCCGATGCGCTCGCGCCCCAGGGTGGGGTTCGCCTTGAGGAAAGTCTCGAGCGCCTCGCGGGGCCGCTCCACCGCGGCCGCCAGGGAGGCCGCGGCCGCCCGCACGAAGGCCCGCGCCAGGGAGGCGTCCTTGGCCAGAACCGAGTCCATCGAGACCAGGACCAGCGAGTAGGGGTTCACCCCCGCCTCGGCGTAGGGGAAGACCGATAGCTCCTTCCCCCTTCGGCCCGCCGCCTTGCGGTACTGATGGGCGGCGAGGGAGGAGGAGGCCACGGCGTCCACCTTGCCCCCGATCAGGGCCGGGAGGAGGTCCGAGGGGGCGAGGTTGGACCAGCGGATCCGAGTCAGGCTGATCCGGGCCCCGGCCCGCAGCTCGGGGAAGAGCATTCGCGGAAAAGAGGCGCGCGGGGCGGCGATCCGCCTCCCGGCCAGGTCGGCGAGCCGCCGGATGTCGGGCCTCTTCAGGGTGAGGATGGCGTTCGGGCTGCGCTCGAAGTAGACCATCACGCCCAGGGTGTCGAAGCCCCCCGCGCGGTGGGAGAAAATCTCGGACGCCTCGGCGAGGGCGAAGGCCGACTCCCCGCCCTGCATCCGCGCCAGGGCGTCGCGGCTCCCGCGCCCGCCGACGATCTTCACCTCCAGCCCCTCCTTCCGAAAGAAGCCCTTGTCGCGCCCGTAGAAGAGGGGCGCGTGCGCCCCCCCGGGGAGCCAGTTGAGGATGAGGGTCGCCTTCTGGGCCGGCTCGGCCGCGGGCGCCCCCCAGAGGAGGGCCGCGGCGGCGAGGGCCGCCAGGGCCGCCCGCGCGCCCCGGGCGGGGCGGCCGAGAGGGCCGCGGCCGGGGGAGAACGGTTTGCGCCGGGGAGGGAAGCCGCGCGAGGACATGGGGATAACCTCATCTGGAGAGGACGAAGAGGCGGCGGGGGGCGCCGCCCCCCCGGTGTCGGGACCTTTGCCCACAGTAAGCGGGGCGCCCGGGCGGGTGTCAAGGTCCTTCGAATCCCCGCCCCCGTCTTGACACTCCCCCGCCCGGCCCCTAGATTGGGGCCGCTTTTTCCGGCGGTTTCCCGCTCGAAGGCGAAACCGGGTCCGCGGCCGGCTCGGGGGTCCCCTCCCCTCGCCGGCGCTTTCACTTTGCCTGCGCCGCACCCTTTGGAGGACCGCTGTTCATGAGCGACGATCTGCTCCAGGATCTGAAAATCTACTACGACGCCGACGCGGACCTGAACCTGCTCCAGAACCGCACCATCGCCGTCATCGGCTACGGGAGCCAGGGCCGCGCCCACGCCCTCAACCTCCAGGACAGCGGGGTCAAGGTCGTCCTGGGACTGCGGAAAATCTCCCCCCGCTGGAAGCAGGCCGAGGAGGACGGCCTCGAGGTGATGGAGACCGCCGCGGCCGCCAAGGCGGGCGACATGGTCGTCATGCTCACCCAGGACCACCTCCAGCCCGCCATCTGGAGCGCCGACATCGAGCCCCACATGAAGGAGGGCGACGCTTTCGTCGTGGCCCACGGGTTCAACCTGAACTACGGCCAGATCATCCCGCCCAAGAACCTTGATGTCTTCATGATCGCCCCCAAGAGCCCGGGCCACACCATGCGCTTTCAGTACGAGGACGGACGCGGCGTGCCCGGCCTCCTCGCCGTCTTTCAGGACCACACCGGAAACGCCAAGGAGCTCGCCCTCGCCTACGGCAAGGGGGTGGGCTGCGCCCGCGCGGGCATCATCGAGACCACGATCGAGGAGGAGACCGAGACCGACCTCTTCGGGGAGCAGGTCGTCCTGTGCGGCGGCATCACCGAGCTCATCCGGGCGGCCTTCGACACCCTCGTCGAGGCGGGCTACCAGCCGGCCCTCGCCTACTTCGAGTGCCTCCACGAGGTGAAGCTCATCACCGACCTCATCTACCAGGGCGGCATCACCATGATGCGCTATTCGGTCTCCGACACGGCCGAGTACGGCGACATCACCCGCGGCAAGGTGGTGATCGATCAGGGAACGCGCGAGCGCATGAAGGGGATTCTCAAGGACATCCAATCCGGCAAGTTCGCCGGCGAGTGGATCAACGAGAACCAGGTGGGGCGGCCCACCTTCAACACCATCGTGCGCAAGGAGAAGGAGCACCCCATCGAGATCGTGGGCGAGCGCCTGCGGGGGATGATGCCCTGGATCCAGGAGCGGGAGGTGAAGTAGGCGGTGAGAAGGGGAGGCGGAGTTCGTAGGATCCGCCACGCTCGCCCGCCCCTTCTAAATCGATCGGCGCGGGGGAGGCCGCTCGCCTCCCCCTTTTTTCGCCGCCATCCCCTCTCGCCGGGATGATGGACAGGGGCCGCGCTGGCATGGCGGCCTCCCGCGCGCAGCGGGGATTCCAAAGGGCTGGCCTCAAGGGCGAGGGGGGGGTTGGCGAAGCGCCGTCCCGCGGAAGCCGATTCCCTCGTGTTCATTCCGTGAACACAAGGCGTCCCCCCCCCTCCCGGGGCGCCCGGCCGCGGCGGCGCGGCGGAGAGGGCGGAGGGAGCGTGGAAGGGGAGAAGATTCCGTTTCAGGATGGATTTTAGGGAACATTCCCGGCCCAATCGGGTTGAAAAGATGAGGTCCAGGGTCTATTTTGACAATAAGGAAGCTGCTTTCCTTTATTCGGCCGCCGAAGCGCCCGGGAGACCGGGCCCATGCCGCGCAAGGGGGATGAAATGAGCGCACAGCGGGCGAAATTCTGGATTGCCGGTCTCCTCATCGTTGGCTCCTTCCTCTATTTGGGGATCTCCGGGTTCCAGAGCCAGAATTTCGTCTACTTCCTCACCATCGACGAGGTGGCGGCCCAGGCTACTGCGCTGGGGGAGCGGGGCATCCGCGTTCAGGGCAAGATCGTCCCCCGCTCGATCACCCGCGAGCCCGAGGCCATGATGGTCTCCTTCCGCCTGCAGGGCGAGAAGGCCACCCTGGCTGTTCGCTACATCGGGGTCCCGCCCGACCTCCTCGAGAACGGCTTTCCGGTCATCGCCGAGGGCAAGCTCGGCCCCGGCGGCGTCCTGGTGGCCAAGAACCTGATGGTGGCCTGCCCCTCCAAATTCGAGGAGAAGCGCGAGGCGGGCGAGAAGATCCCCGAAAAGCACGATGCGCTCATGAATCGGGCGCAGTCGAGCAATCAGGCGGCGGCGCGGAACTGACGGCGGCCGAGCGGAGCCCTCCCGCGCGCCGAACGGCCGGCGCGCTGAATCGGCGATAGGTCCACCCTCCTGGGAGTTCACGCACCGGATGCTCATCGAAGTGGGACACTACGGCCTGTTGGCTGCCCTCGTCCTCGCCCTCTACAGCGTCATCCTATCGGTTTGGGGCGCCATCCGGCGCCGGGCGGATTTCATTCTCTCCGGGCGAAACGCCGCCGCCGCCGTCTCCGTCCTCGTGTCGGTCGCCAGCGCCTCCCTCCTCTACCTCCTCATGACGCGCGACTACCGGGTCGAGTACGTCGTCTCGACCGTGAACAACACCCTGAACGGCTTCTACCGCTTCAGCGCCTTTTGGGGCGGGCAGAAGGGGAGCCTCCTCCTGTGGCTCCTCCTCCTGTGCATCTTCTCGGCCGTGCTCCTGCGCCAGAACCGGCGCCGCAACCAGGAGCTCATGCCCTACGTCACGGCCACCCTGATGCTCACCTCCGCCTTCTTCCTGACCATCCTCAACTTCATCACCCCCCCCTTCGAGACGCTCTCCTCACCGCCCCTCGACGGGCGGGGGCTCAACCCCCTCCTCCAGGACTGGGGGATGGTCATCCACCCGCCCAACCTGTTTCTGGGCTACGTCGGCTTCGCCGTCCCCTTCGCCTTTTGCATCGGGGCGCTGGCGAGCGGAAAGCTCGACTCGGGCTGGTTCGTCACCACCCGCCGCTGGACCCTGTTCGCCTGGTTCTTCAACGGAATCGGCATCCTCCTCGGCGGCGCCTGGGCCTACAAGGAGCTGGGCTGGGGGGGCTACTGGGCCTGGGACCCGGTCGAGAACGCGAGCCTGATGCCCTGGCTGACCGGAACGGCGTTTCTCCACTCGGTGATGATCCAGGAAAAGCGCGGGATGCTGAAGGTGTGGAACGTCTCCCTCATCATCATAACCTACTCCCTCACCATCTTCGGAACCTTCCTCACCCGCAGCGGCATCATCTCGAGCGTCCACGCCTTCGCGGACAGCACCTTCGGCTGGGCCTTTCTCGCCTACCTCATCGCCGCCCTCATCGTTTCCTTCGGCCTTCTCATCTGGCGCCTGCCCCTCCTCAAGAGCGAGCACGAGATGGAGAGCTTCTTCTCCCGGGAGGCGGGTTTTCTTCTGAACAACGTCGTCCTCGTCAGCATCACCTTCGCCATCCTCTGGGGGACGATTTTCCCCGTCATCACCGAGGCGGTGAAGGGGGTGAAGGTGACCGTGGGGCCGCCCTTCTTCAACCAGGTGATCGTTCCGATAGGGCTGGTTCTCATCCTCCTCTGCGGGGCGGGGCCTCTCCTGGCCTGGCGGCGGGCCTCGAGCCGGCAACTGCAAAAGAGCTTCGTCTACCCCACGGTCGTCGGCGCGGGAGCGCTCCTCGCACTCCTCCTCTTCGGACTCCGCCACGTGTACGCCGTCCTGGCCTTCTCGCTCTGCGCCTTCGTGATCACTACGATCTGGATCGAATATTACAGGGGAGTCTCCGCCCGCGTCCGCAACCACGGGGACGGCCTCCTGGCCGCCGTCTGGGAGCTGACCGTGCGCAACAAGCGCCGCTTCGGCGGCTACATCGTCCACCTCGGGATGGCCGTCCTCTTCATCGGCGTCGCGGCCTCCTCGGCCTATCAAATGGTCGGCG
>JAZGDQ010000357.1:0-2413 GCA_036477985.1 bacterium | reverse complement strand
GAGGAAGCGATCGGGGTGATCGTCCAGCAGGCTGCCCCCGCCGAGGCTGTCCTGGCCGCTCTTCTTGCCGGCGGTCGAGGCGAGATTCACGATGGTTTCCTTGAGGGTGTCGCAAAGGAGGGCGGGCTCCGATTCGGGATCCATGTAGTCTTCGATGAGCGCCATCTTCATCGCCGATTTGAACGGGCTGCCCAACGCCTTGTTCAGCTGCCAGAGGGCGGCGCCGAAGGCCTCCGCCATGGTGATCCGCTGGGCGTTGCCCAGATCGATGAAGCGGGAGACGTCGAATAAGTGGTAGTGGTCGGCGGCCGCGGCCCTCAGCCGCTGATAGTCCTCGTCGGAGATGTGGGGCGGAACGGCGTCCCAGAAGGGAGGGAAGCCGGCGAGGACGGTGTGGGTCCTGAAGAACTCCTCCTTGAGGAGCTTGCCCAGCGCCGAGCCGGCGCTTTCGGTGTCCGAGGAGCCGAAGCGGTTCTCTCGCGCGTCCGAGATGTTGGTGATGAAGAAATGGCACTCGAAGTGGTTCTTCTTCTCCGCCCACTCTTCGATCGCGCTGAGCTTCTCGGCCAGGCCCTCGAGCTTGGCCTCCTCGAACTCGGGCTTTTCGATGCACACCCAGATGTCGAAGTCGCTTTTCGCTGTCTGCGCGATGGTGGCGAGGCTTCCCATCACCGCGAGGGAGTAGATGACCCCCCTTCCCGGCATGGGGGGCGGGGTATGGGCGGCCGCCTTGGCGCCGGAGAAGTTCTTCTGGATGAGCCGAAGGATGTCGGGCTCGACGCGGTAGTTCACGATTCCGGTCGGAACCCGGTCTTCGTCCTCGATGTAGCCGGGAAGCTCGGGCAGGTTCAGGTGGACGAGGGCGGGGAGCATCTGGAAAATCTCGTCGTCGAGGGGGCCGAGCTTCGAGATGATGGTGTTGATCTTGCGTGCATTGTAGGCGGAAAAGGCCTCCGCGCGGACGGCCATCGCCCGGATCTCGGCGGTCTCCTCCGGGGAGGTGGATAAGGAAGAGCTCGCCTCCCCCTCCTCGTCGTCGAACCAGTCGTCCGGGTTCTCTTTCGCTCCGAAGAGACCTTTTAAGATCATGCCTGAGACGTCCCTCTACTCAGATTGTTCGGCCGATTCGTTCCCTCTAGAACTCGTAGGTTTCACCCTGCTCGCACATGCGGAGCCGGGGCTCCTTCAAAGCGTCCAACTCATCGAGAAGCTCGTCCTGGTAGCGGGATTTTCCGTGGAACAGGTAAATGGGCACGTCGGGCGGCATCTTCTCGATTTCCCTCCCCAGCGAGGAGGGAGTGAAATGTTTGGCCGCGTCGGCCACCCCCTGGAGCTGGTTGGGAAAGGAAACCTCGGTGATGATGGCCCGCAGGTCGGTGAGCTTCCTCGCGCTCTTCCATATGTTCTCGGTCGGCCCCGTGTCGCCGGTGTAGAGCAGGGAGCCGGTCTCGTCGGTGAACGCGTAGCCCACGGCGCTGACGACATGATCGACGCAATGGGGGGTGAGGCGGATCCCGTCCACATAGTGCTCCTCGCCCTCGTCGACGCTCACGAACTTCAGGATGGGGTGGCCGTCCACCGCAAGGACGGTGAAGTCGGGCCAAATGACGTTGTTGAAAAGGTATTTGTGCAAATCGTCCAAAATCGATTTCAGACTGATGATCGGGAGGGCGCTGTCGCGCGCCCCGAAAATGTTGTCGGCGATGAAGGGGATCTCCCCCACGTGGTCGAGATGAACGTGAGAGAGGACGATCCCCGATAGCCCGGCCTGCTGTTCCGCCGTCAGGGCGGAGGCGCCCGCCCCCGCGTCGACCAGGAGGTGATCGTTCAGGAGAAAGGAGGTGAGGAAGCTGCCCGGCACTTTCGCTCCCGAACACCCCAGGACTTGAAGTCGGATGAGCGCACCCTCCTCCCTGACCGAGATTCAGCCGCCCGGTCCTTCCCCGCAACAAACAAAAGACTCAAATTCTTCTACCACATTCCCCCTGAGATAGGAACTGGAGGGATTCGCGGGAAAGCCCTCAAACCTCCTCCCAGCGCCCGCTCTTCGCCCTGCGCCGGCGGCCGAAATCCTCCATCCGGGCGACCGTCGTCCCGGAAAACACCGGCCCGTCCACGCACACCCGCCATCCGTCGCAGGTGCACTGGCCGCACAGGCCCACGGCGCACTTCATGTAGCGCTCAAGCGCATAAAAGGTTTGCGGCGGGGGCAGGAAGGGCTGGCAGGCGGCCATCATGCGCTCGGGCCCGCAGACGGCGAAGCTCTCCCCCTCGACCGGCAGGAGCTGGGTGATGAGGCCCCGCTCCCCGAGGGAGCCGTCCTCGGTGGCCACCCGGACTCTCCCTCGCCGGCAGAAATCCTCTTATAATAGAATCTACTCTTCAGTGCTCCCGCCCAGGATGATGGAGGCCT
>JAZGDQ010000356.1:0-2187 GCA_036477985.1 bacterium | reverse complement strand
GAGGCTCCGGCGAGCCCGGAGGCTCCGGCGAGCCCGAGCGCCCTCCGCCTCATTCGCCCGCCTCCTTGTCCCCGGCCCCCGCGTCCATCTCCCGGAGCGCCTCGAGGGGGGTGCGCTGGGCGATGATGAAGCGCGTCACGAAGGGATCGGCGGGGCGGCGGACGAGCTCCTCCAGCGTCCCCTCCTGGACGATCGCGCCCTCCCGCATGAGGTGGATGCGGTCCCCGAAGTAGCCGGCCTCCCCGATGTCGTGCGTCACCATGACGACGGACTTGCCGAGGCGCCGGAAGATGCGGCGCAGGTCCTCCTGGAGCTCGGAGCGGATCATGGGGTCGAGCGCGCCCAGGGGCTCGTCGAGGAGGAGGACGTCGGGGTCGAGCATGAGGGCGCGCATGAGGCTCACCCGCTGGCGCTGCCCGCCCGAGAGCTGGGCCGGATAGCGGTCGAGGCCGTCGACGGGGAAGCGGGTGAGATCGGTCAGCTCGGCGAGGCGATCTCCGACCCGCGCCTCCGTCCACCCGAGGAAGCGCGCCATGAGGGCGGCGTTGGCCCGCGCGGTGAGGTGAGGGAAGAGGCCGCCCTCCTGGATGACGTAGCCCATCTTTCGGCGAAGGGCGAGGACGTTCTCCGGGCCGAGGGTCTCGCCGCCGAGGCGGACCTCCCCGGCGTCGGGCGGGATGAGCCCCATCATGATGCGCAGTATCGTGCTCTTCCCGCAGCCGCTCGGGCCGATGAGGACCGAGGTCCGCCCGGCGGGCATGGCGAGGGTGAGGGGCGCGAGGACGCGCCGCCCGTCGTAGCTCTTCGATACGCCGTTGAGCTCCAGCACAGGCCCGTGACCCCGAGGGAGGGGAAAAGAGGCGGTGGACGCGAGGCTCCATCATAGTCGAAACGGGGGCCGCCGGGGGAGGAGCTGGCCGGAGAGGCCAGCCGGCCCGGGGAGGGGGGCAGGAGGGAGCGGAAATCGAATAAAATGCCCCTTTGGGCTTAGGAGGGGAGAAGCCATGGTGAGCGCGCGCGCGGATGTGGTCGGGAGCCTCCTCCGTCCTCCGGAGCTCCTGAGTGCGCGGGAGGAGGCAGCCGCGGGCGCGATGGCCCCCGAAGCGTTCCGGGAGATCGAGGACCGGGCGGTGGATGCGGCGATCGCCCTCCAGGAGGCGGCGGGCTTCGAGGCCGTGACCGACGGGGAGATGCGGCGCGCCTCCTTCCAGAGCCAGATGACGGAGGCGGTGGAGGGGTTCGGCGAACACGGCCTGGACGCCTTCCTCTGGGGGGACTGGCGCGGCGACGCAGACGCCGGGGACCTGTGGGCGCCCCGCCCCCCCGCGCTCGGCGCCGTGGGCAAGCTGCGGCGAAAGCGGTTTCTGTGCGCCGAGGAGTTCGTCTATCTGCGCGCCCACACCGACCGAACGCCCAAGATCACCCTCCCGAGCCCGAGCCTGTGGGTGAACTTCTGGTCCGCCGAGCGCTCGGCCGCGGCCTATCCCACCCTCGACGCCTTCCTGGCCGACATCGTGGACATTCTGCGCGAGGAGGTGGCCGAGCTCGTCCGGCTCGGCGCCGCCTACATCCAGATCGACGCCCCGCATTACACCGCGCTGCTCAACCCCCGGACCCGCGCCTTCTACGAGCGGGGGGGCTGGACGCTGGAGAAGTGGCTGCACCGGGGCGTCGAGATGGACAACGCCGTCATGGGCGATTTCCCCGGCGTCACCTTCGCCTTCCACTTGTGACGCGGAAACCAGGGCAGCCGTTGGCTGACCGAGGGAGGTTACGATCTCATCAGCCGGGAGCTCTTCGGGCGCATCCGGGCCGAGCGCCTCTTTCTCGAATACGACGACGCGCGCTCGGGCTCCTTCGAGCCGCTGCGGGACGTGCCCGAGGACAAGACCGTCGTCCTCGGCTTGGTCAGCACCAAGCGTCCCGCCCTGGAGAGCGTGGAGGATCTCGCCCGCCGCATCCGGGAGGCGGCCCGCTTCGTCCCCCTCGAGCGCCTGGCCATCAGCCCCCAGTGCGGCTTCTCGGCCTCGGTCGTGGGAAACCGCATCAGCGCCCGCGATCAGCAGCGGAAGCTCGAACGGGTGGCCGAGACCGCGCGGGCCGTGTGGGGAGAGGCGTGAAATTCAGGAAGGTTACTCCTCCGAATAAACGGCCGGAGGGCCACGCCTTTTTTCTCCCCCCCTCATC
>JAZGDQ010000355.1:0-4772 GCA_036477985.1 bacterium | reverse complement strand
TCAGGCCGAGGGTAGCTCGTCGAAGTCAGGCCGGAGGGGGAGGGAAAAAGTAGGGGCGCGCGGAGCTATTCGGGCTGCGGGGGACCCGCCTCGTCGAGCATCTTGCGGTAGTTCTCGTAGGGGACGGGGAAGCCCCCCGTGTAGTTCAGCCAGTTCGTCACCGGATAGCGGACGCCGCCCTTTTTGTGGCTGGCCTCGAGCCCCTCGAGAATTTCCTCCATCGCCGGGGCGGGGAAGCTGAAGGCCATCTCGTGGTCCTGCACCTGCCCGAAGATCCGATCCCCCGAGCAGGGGACGATCATCTGGGGCAGGCCCGTCGTCATGGCCGCGATGGTCAGGTCGGCGCAGTCGATCCGCCCCCGGAACTCGCTCGTCAGCGTCCCCCCCCGCTTCCAGAGCCAGGCCTGGCCCAGGCGCATGATCTGGGCGCTGTTCCCGTAGATGACGATGGAGTCGGGCTCGAAGGCGGTGCGGTTGAGGGGGGCGGCGAGGAACCCGACGCAGCTCCCCTCGGGGAGCCGGGGCACGCTCTCCTCGCTGATGCGCCCCGCCTCCAGATTCTCGGTGTAGAGGTCGATGCAGAGGTTCCCCTCGGTGTAGTGCGGGAGGCGCTTCTCGAGGCCGAGCGCCATGGCCCCGAGGACGCAGCTGCTGTCCTCCCGCCCCAGGGCGATGACCCAGCCGTAGTGGCGCGCCATGGAGACAGCCTGGCAGGTGGTGAAGCGGTTCCCGAAATCGCGCAAGGGGCGCTTCGTGCGCGGGGGGACCTCGTCCCAGCTCTTGAGGAACCGGACGGCGACCGGAAAGGTGGCCAGCCGGAGAAACTGGTTCAGACGCTCGTCGTACTCGACCGCCTTGGCGGAATCCATCCCGGCCTCCTTCGCTGGCGCTCAAGAAGACGCGCACGGCTGGGACGAATCATACCACCTGCCGGAGCTCGATGGGGAGCGGAATGCCCTCAGGGGGCGCCGCGCTCGATTTGGACGATGGCCTTCTGGTCGGCGTCGATGGTGAAGCGGATCCGGTCCCCCGCCTTCAGGCCCTGCAGCAGCCGGGCGGGCTTGACGGGGTATCCCATGATCATGGCCGCCATGAAGCCCTTGATCTCCTCGTGGTCCACGACGATCTGGCTCCTCCGCGGCTGGAGGGCGATCACCGTTCCCACTCCCTGGAAGGTCAGCCGCTTGATCTCCACGATGACGCGCTTTTTCTCGTCGATGACGAAGCGGATCTTGTCCTTCGGCTTCAGGCCGCGCATCAGGGAGCCTGGCGAGACGGCGTAGTTCATCACCATGGGGTCCATGAAGCCCTTGATCTCCTCGTGGTCGATGACGAGGAAGTCTTTCTCGGGCTTGAGGGCGATGACGACGCCGACGCCCACGAAGAGATTCTTCTTGGGCGCCTCCGCCTTCGCCAGGGCGCCGCCGCCCTTGCCGATGACGAGGCGGCCGTGCATACCCATCTCCTCGTGGGTCTCGACGTGGCAGTGGAACTCAAGCGTAATGTCCTCGTCCGGCGTCACGAACCGGGCCGAGCGTTTCTTGGGGCCTGTAAACTCCAAGGTGAACATGGGGTTGAGGCCCGGGAGCATGAGCGCGTGGCGGACAGCGTCCGTGTTCTCCAGGGTGATCTCCACCTCCTCGCACCTCCCCAGGCGGATCTCCCGCTTGTCGAAGGCGAAGACCTCCCCCGCGCGGGCGAACTGCGTGCCGGCCTTCAGGGTAATCCGCCGGAAGCTCCGGGGCTTCTTACAGGAGCGAGCGACCACCTTGTGTCCCTCCAGGGCCTCCTCCAGAGTGGTCTTCGGGCGGGCCAGGATCACTGCCTTTGGCGAGGCCCGCGGGGTGGGGAGTTCCCTGGAAGGTGCTGCCTCAGGAGAAGGTCCTGCCAACCCAACGATCAGGAAAAAAAAAGCGATTCCAATCACCGCGATTCCTCGAAATCGAGCGTTCATTTGACACCTCCCTTCCTCCGGGGCTTGGCCCAGCCCTTTTCGTAATCGGCCAGGGTGGTGTTGAAAATCGCGGGGTCGAAGACGGGGATCTTCCCCCGGTAGTAGTCCGGATCGAAGAAGCGCTTGAGACTCACTGCCGTCTTGGGGAGGCCGTCCTTCCCCATGTAGCTGTCATAGACGATGGCGGTGATGTCCCCGCCGGGCCCTATCCCCTTGTTGGTGACGGCCTGCTCGGTGTGGTCGTGGACGATCCACACGCCGGGGCCCGAGGCGTAGAAGTTGTCCTTCGTCGTGCGCAGCTCGAGGTCCACCCGCTGGGCGGCGGAGAGGGTGAATACGTCCCGGGTGAGGCGGGCGGCCTCGGGGACGGGATAGCCGTCCACATGGGTGAGGATCGGATGGTGGCCGTGGGTGTGGAGGGAGAGCGTCCGCGCCCCGGCGTTCAAGACCCGGAGCTTGATGCGCTCGTTCGGCCCCACGCGGATGGGCGTGTCCCGCAGGGTGAAGGGAAAGGACCGGCCGTTGAGCATGAAGATGTTGGGTTGCCGCTTCGTCGAGTCGTACTCCCGGTGCATCTTCTTTTCGATCTGGCGGGGGTCTTTGTACTGCGTGGGGATATCGTTCAGCTGATCGTCGATGTCCGTGTAGACCAGAGAGTACTCGCGGTCGTAGCGCTCCGCCTGAGCCTTGGCCAAGTCTTTGATCTCCCCGGCTCCCACGATGAGGTGGCGGAAAATGTTGCCGGGCCGGTTGGGCTCGATGATGAACATCCCTTGGAGACCCATGAGAACGTGAACGTCGGGCTGGACATGGCAGTGGTAGAAAAAGGTGCCGGGATTTTTGGCGACGAACTCGTAGGTGAAGGTCTCCCCAGGTTTCACGGCCGCTTGAGTGATGTCGGGCACGCCGTCCATGGCGTTGGGGTGGATGGTCCCGTGAAGGTGGATGGTGTGCGGGAAGTAGTGGGTGTTGCGCAGGACGATCTTCACGCGGTCGCCCTCCTCCACCCGGATGGTCGGGCTGGGGAAGCGGGCAATGGGGGTCATGCCCGCCCCTTCGGGGGCGAATACCCAGAAGGTGGTGACCTTGCCCGGATAGACCTCCTCCCGAACCTCGATGACCTCCAGGGTGATGGTGACCTCGTCCGGGTCGCCGTCGCCATCAAGGTCGCGGCCCAGGACCACGGCGTCCTTTGACGTCCCCGGGATGGGAGGCTCTTCGAAGGCGGAGGCGGGGAGGGCGGCGAGAAGCCAGGAGGCCGCGAGGGCGATCACAAGGATGCGCTTCAGGGAGAACATCGTGGGCTACCCCCTTCCGAATACCCCCCGTCCGGGCGGGAGTGACCCCGCCCGGGCGGGGGGATATCCGATTTCGGCGGGCGTTCCCTCCCGCCGCTACTTCATCTTCTTCAACTTTTTCATGAGCTTGAAGTGATAGATGTCCGCGGCCTCGGCGTAGCCGCGCGCGGTCTCCGCCTTGGCGATGGCGCGGCCGTGGTCGTAGAGTCCCTGGGGCTTGGCGTGATTGTGCCGGGCCCCCGCGAGCATCATCTTCGCGTCGTCGACCAGCGAGTGCACGAGGGCCATATCCTTCTTGGGCATCATCTTCATCATGCCCTTCATGCCTTCCAGCACCTTGTCGATCGCCTTCTGCGCCGACTTGAAGCGGTTGGGGCAATCGAACGCGAGGGCCGGAGAGGACGATACGGCGAGAAAGCCGAGAACGGCGAAACAGAGGAGAATTCCCTTGAGATGGTTCATCTGTTTTGTCTCCTTATTTTGAGAGATGAGCAACGGCCCGCCCGGAAAAGACGCACAGGCAGCGGGCGCGCCGCCCGGTGGGGTGAAACAGTTTCTGTGTTTGAAGAACTCAATCTACCACGGCGAATGGGAGAATACAAGAAATTCGTTTCGTTTATTCTATGCGTCAATCATCAGGCGGGGAAGGGGGCGCGATGGCCGGCCCTTCCGGCGGGGCCGCTCCTCCCGGGGGGGGAGGAGGGGAGGGGGAGGTTTCTCTTACCGGCGGCCCAACGCGATGGCGGCCCAGGGGAGGTTGTCGAGCGCCTTGCCCATGGCCTTGCCCATGGCGAGGCCGGCGGCGCCGGAGAGAATGCGCGAGTCCTGATGAGAGCCCCGCCCGCTCGACTCCCACCGGCCCATCGGGCGGCGGCCGCTCTTGTCGTAGCGCTCGGCGCGCAGGCCGGCCTGGGCGGCCCAGATTCGCCCGTCCAGGCTCGTCTCCAGCTTCGTGAGGGAGAGGACGAGCCGGCCCGTGGCCTGTGCCTTCTCGTTCTCCTGGAGGGGCTCGATGCCGGCGTTGCGCATCCGCGCCACCGCCGCATCCAGGAGGACGGAGACGAGCGGAGTCTTCTCCCCCAGGATGTAGTCGTCGCTCCGGGAGAGGTTGCGCTCGGTGACGGCGTCCGTCACGACGAGGACGAGCGCGGCCCGGGACGGAGTGGCCCGGGCGGGCGCCTTGGGCACGCGGATCTCGACCTCGATCTGCTTCGTCTCGGAGAAGGAGCATCCCCCCGAGAGAAGGAGAAGGGCGAGCGCGGCGCCCCGCACGCGTTTGCCAAGGGCCGCCCGGTGGGATAGAGAAGCTTTCATCCCTCCAATCTGTCCCCGCCGCGCGGGGGCGTCAAGGGGGCCTTAACCCGAATTCCGGGGGTCGCCGGCGGAGGGGAAGGCCCCGCACCGCCGGATTCGCCTCATGGGAGGAGTCGCCTCATGCCCGCCACCCCCCTCGGGTTCATCGGTCTCGGCCTCATGGGCAGACCCATGGCGCGCCGTCTGCTGGCGGCCGGCCACCCGCT
>JAZGDQ010000354.1:0-2677 GCA_036477985.1 bacterium | reverse complement strand
GGCCCGGGCGGAATCCGCATCCTCCCGGCGAGCTCGGGCGTGGCCGAGATGGCCGACCTGAGCGAGGAGTCGAGGATTCAGCTCTTCCACGAGCTGGACACCCTCGAGGAGCCCTTCGACTACCTCCTCCTCGACACCGGCGCCGGGATCAGCCGCAACATCGTCTACTTCAACATGGCCGTCCAGGACGTGATCGTCGTCGCCACGCCCGAGCCGACCTCCATCACCGACGCCTATGCCATCATGAAGGTGCTGAGCGAGCGGCGCAGCGGTCATCGCTTCCGGATCCTCGCCAACATGGTGGAGAACGAGCGGGAGGGGAAGGAGGTTTACCGCCGCCTGAGCTCGGTGGCCGACAAATTCCTGGACGTCTCGCTCAGCTACCTGGGCCACGTCGTCAACGACCCGAACGTGACGTCCGCCGTCCGGAGCCAGAAGGCCTTTTCGGTGGCCTTCCCCAAGTCCCGGGCCACGCGGTGCCTTCGCCTCTTGACCGAGCGTCTCCACGAGCTCCCGCGCGACGAGTTCCCGGCCGGCCACATGCAGTTCTTCTGGCGGCGGCTGGTGGCGCAGGGAGCCTGACCGGCGCCCGGCGGGGGACCGCGAAAATCCGCCCCCGGCCCGTGAGCCGCCCGCCCGGCCCGTGAGCCGCCCGCCCGGCCCGTGAGCCGCCCGCCTCTCACCCCGCCCGAGGGAGCCGACCTGCCGTGACGGTCGCCATCATCAAGGTCGCGATGGGCTTCGCCGTAATGGCGTTCAGCGTGGCCATCGGGTCGGCCCTTCTCTCGGGCGTGGACATCGGGGTGGCCATTTACCGGGCCGGCCTCGCCGCGGGGGTGTTCGCCGTCGTCGGGGGCCTGTTCAGCGCGCTTCTCGCCATGTTCTTCTCCGACGACTAGGAGGGGGGAAATTGGCGCCCGAAGAGAACTTCGATCCCACCGACCGCGAGGGCCTGATTCTCCGTTACACCCCCCTCATCAAATTCATCGCCAACCGGATCGCCATCCGCCTCCCGCCCCACATCGAGGTGGACGACCTCATCAGCTCGGGCACGCTCGGCCTCATGGACGCCATCGAGAAATACGACCCCACCCGCGAGGCCCTGTTCAAGACCTACGCCGAGTTCCGCGTCCGGGGCGCCATCCTGGACGAGTTGCGAGCGATGGACTGGGTGCCCCGCTCGGTGCGCCAGAAGGCGAACCAGCTCGACAGCGTCTTCTCCCGCCTCGAGCAGGAGTTCGGCCGCGCCGCCACCGACGAGGAGGCGGCCGAGGAGATGGGGATGGAGATGGACGAGTTCCAGGAGTTCCTCTCCCAGTCGGGCGGGCTGGCCATGCTCAGCCTCGACGAGATCGTGGACCCCGACAGCGAGGGGGAGGGGAGGAGCCTTCTGGAGACCCTGGCGGGTCTGGATGATGAAGATCCCCAGGCCCTCCACGCCATGAAAGAGCTGCGGCGCATCCTGGGCGAGACGATCGACTCCCTCCCCGAGCGCGAGCGCCTCGTGCTCTCGCTCTACTACCACGAGGAGATGACGATGAAGGAGATCGGGCTGACCCTCGAGGTGACCGAATCGCGGATCTCCCAGATTCACTCGAAGGCGATCGCGCGCATCCAGGCGCGCCTGCGGCGCTTCGTCGAGGGGAAGAGATAGGGGCGCGGCGCGCCCCCGCTCCCGCATCCTCTCCCCCCGGCCGAGCGGCCCGCCCATCACCTCCGCAGTCCCCCGTCCCTGCGAACCGGCCCCTCAGTCCCCCGGCCCATGGGACGGCTCCCGGCCCCCTCACGGCCCCCTCAGGCCCCCCCGCCCCCGGCCGCCCAAGGGGCCCTGCCCCCGGCTCCCGGGCGCAGGGGCCGAAGGATTCACCATATTCCTGAGATCAGAGACTTCCCTCTCCCCCCCGGGCGGATCGGCGCCGGCTCCCTGCGGGGAGGGGCCGGGCGGCGCCGATTCCCCGAAAAACCGGGAGGCGGGCGGGACATCGCCTGCAGACGGGGGCGAATTTCTTGACAAATAAGGGATTATAAAGAATATTCTGATTAATGGGGCCGCTCGAGGAGGCCGATAAATAGGAGGAAAGGGGGTGATTTCCTCCCCCATGCGGGCGGCCCGGAGGGTGCACCAATGGCGGAACAGATCAGCTTCCCGCTCTCGTCTCCCCAGACCCAGGCCGCCGAGCGCATCCAGAACCAGCTTCATCACGCTTCAGCCAACGCCCAGCACGCCGTGACGGGCGAGCTCAAGCGCAACCGCGCCGCGAATCAAGAGACCGTGAACGAGACCCAGGAGACCGAGAACGACGTCATCGATCAAGAGGGCCATCTCGGCGCCGAGTACCAGGCCCGCAAGCGGGAGGGGGAGGACTCCCAGGAGGAGGAGCCGAAATCTCCCTCCCCCCCCTCAGACGAGGATGATTTTCAGGGCCGCTTCATCAATGTCGTCGTTTAGCGGCATGGGCCGTCCACTCCCTCTTCCCATTCCCAGATGATGGCGGAGGCGCCCGTCCCCCCCCTGCCCGGCGCAGGGGCTTCGGTGGGAGCGACCTCCGGTCCCGGGGAGCGGCCTCCCGTCCCCGCCGGCCAGGTGCTTCCGGCCACGGTCCAGCCCCCGCCGGCGAACCTTCCTCCCAACGTCTATCAGCTCATGGTGGAGGGCCGCGCCGTCCTCTTCCGCACG
>JAZGDQ010000353.1:0-11351 GCA_036477985.1 bacterium | reverse complement strand
AGTTATACCACACCCGCCGCCGGCGGCGCGCCGCGAGGAAGGCGGCGAGGGAGAGGAGGAGGCAGGCGAAGGCGAAAAGATCGCCCGTGCGGGCGTAGAGGGTGGGGCCGCCCCGGCGGGGGGCGATGACCCCCGTCCGGCTCCAGGGGACGAAGAGGGGGCTCCGCCCGCGGATGGCCCCCCGCGCGTCGATGAAGGCGCTGATGCCCGAGTTGGCGGCCCGCACGATGGGCACCCGGAACTCCACCGCCCGCATCGCCACCATCGAGAGGTGCTGCTCGGAGGCGGCCGTGCGCCCGAACCAGGCGTCGTTCGTGATGTTCACCAGGAACTGCGCGTCCCGGAAGCGGCGCACCACGCGGGGGAAGATCGCCTCGAAGCAGATCAGGACGCCGAACTTTCCGCCCGGAACATCGAACACCCGCGGCTTCTTCCCCTCGGCGAAGGTCCCGATGACGGGGACGAGCTTCTTGACGAAGTACAGGAGGGGCCCGAGGGGGACGTACTCCCCGAAGGGGACGAGGTGGAGCTTGTCGTAGCGGCCGTACGCCTCCCCCGAGGGGCCGATCAGGTAGGCCGAGTTGTAGAGCTGCGGCCCCTCCTTCGTGCGGACGGCGCTCAGGGTCCCGAAAAGGAGATAGGCCCCGGCGCTCCGCGCCGTCTCGCGCATCCGGCTCTGCCAGAAGGGCTGGTCGCCGTAGATGAAGGGCGCGGCCGCCTCGGGCCACACGATGAGGGGGGGGACGCGGTTCGGCTTCTTGCGGAACTCCTCCCCCAGCCTCTTGGTCAGCTTCTCGTGCGCCCCGACGACGGAGGCCTGCGCCTTGGGGGACCATTTCTGGCTCTGGTTGATGTTCCCCTGGACGATGCCCACCGGGCGCTCGGCCGGGCCCGCCTCCCGGGGAACCTCGTGGAGGCGGAGGTAGCCGTAGCCGAGGATGAAGGCCGCCAGGAGGGCCGTGCCGCCGATCACCCGGAAGGGGGCGCGGTGGGGATGGCGGAAGAAGTGCCACAGCGCGGCGTTCACCGCCACGATGAAGAAGGAGACGCCGTAGACCCCGAACAGGTCGGCCACCTGGATGACCGGGAGGATGCGGTACTGGCTGTAGCCGAGCAGGGCCCAGGGAAACCCCGAGAGGAAATAGGCGCGCACCACCTCGAGGGAGACCCAGAGCGGCCCGGCGATCAGGAACACCGGGAGCCCCCCTCCCGGGGAGATCCGCACGATGAAGTAGCAGAACATCCCGGGGTAGAGGGCCAGGTAGGCGGCCAGGGTGAGGGTGATGAACCAGGCAAGCCAGGGCGAGAGGTTCCCGTAGGAGACCATGGTGGGCTTCACCCACCAGATGATGATCCCGTAGGAGACCAGGCCCATGAGAAAGCCCAGAGCGAAGGCCTCGTGGGGCCGCTTGCGGTCGAGCGACCACAGAAGCGGCACGAGGGAGATCCAGACGAGGGCCTCGAAGCGGAAGGGGGGATAGGCCGATCCCAGCAGGAGCCCCGAGAGGATGGCATAGCCCACGTCACGGCCGGTCACCGGCGCGTCTCCGCAGTCTCCTCCTTCGTCTTCCCCGCCTCCGCTGCCGTGTCCTCCTCCGCCGTCTTATCCTCCTCCGCCCTCAAACTGAAATGAGCGCGCAGGGCCGCCACGAGCTTGGGGGTGACGCCCTCCACCTCGAGCAGCTGCGCCTCGCCCGCCTCCAGGACCCCGCGCAGGCTCCCGAAGGTGCGCAGCAGGGCGCGGCGCCGCTTGGGCCCCAGGCCCGGCACATCGTCCAGCCCGCTGCGTATCTCCCCGCGCGCCTTTCGGCTGCGGTGGAAGGTGAGGGCGAAGCGGTGCACCTCGTCGCGGATGCGCTGGAGGAGCAGCTTTTCGGCCCCCCCCTCCGGGAGGCGCACGGGCGCCTTGCGGCCGGGGAGGTGGATGACGTCCTGATCGGCGGCGCCCTCCGCCGAGCGGCCCTTGGAGATCGCGCAAATGGCCGACTCGGTCACCCCCGCCTCCGCGAGGGCCGCCGCGGCGGCCGAGAGCTGGCCCTTTCCCCCGTCGATGAGGATGAGGTCGGGCAGCTCGCCCCCCTCCTTCACGAGCCGCTCCAGCCGCCGCCCGACGATCTCGCCCATGGAGGCGAAATCGTCCGCCGCGCCCTCGACCGTCCGTATCTTGTACCGCCGGTAGCCGTCCTTCATCGGTCGGCCCTCGCGGAAGGTGACGCTCGCTCCCACGATGTGGCTCCCGTGGAGGTTGGAGATGTCGAACGCCTCGATGCGGAGGGGAAGGTCCTCCAGCCCCAGCGCCTTGCGGATGCCCTCCAGCGTCGCGTGCTCCTTTTCGATCTGCGCGCCCTCGCGCTCGAGGGACTGGCCCGCGTTCTCGCAGGCCATCTCGACGAGCCGCCGCTTCTCCCCCCTCCGGGGGGCGAGGAGGGCCAGCTTCTTCCCCCGCAGGCCCGAGAGCCATTGCGAGATGGAGTCGGCGTCGGGCGGCGCCGCCGGCAGGAGGATCTCGTCGGGAAACTGCACCTGGCTCTGGTAGTACTGCTTCACAAAGCCCGAGACAACCTCGGCGTCGGGGACCTCCTCCTTGATGGGGACGATGAGGCCCTGGTCCCCCAGGAGCCGCCCCCCCCGCACGAAGAGGAGGCGGAAGAAGGCCTTGTCCCCCTCGCGGCGGAGGCCGAGGACGTCCTGGTTCGCCCCCTTGAGGGAGAGGATCCGCTGCTGATCGGTGACGTGCTCGATGGCGCGACTCTGATCGCGCAGCTTGGCCGCCGCCTCGAACCGGAGCGCCTCGGCGTGCGCCTCCATCTCGGCCCCCAGCCGCGCGAGCAGGTCGCCGTCCCGCCCCTTGAGGAAGTCCAGGACATCCTTCACCCCCGCCCGGTATTCCTCGCCGCCCTGGAGGCCGTCGCAGGGGCCCAGGCACTGGCCCATCTGGAAGTAGATGCACCGCTTGGAGGTCTTGTCCTCGATCCCTCCCGTGCAGGCCCGGATGTGGAAGGTCTTGTTGATGAACCGGACGGTGCGGCGGACGCTCCCCGCCGCGGGGAAGGGCCCCAGGTAGGAGGCCCCGTCGGGGGCCGGATTTCGGACGATGCTCAGGCGGGGGTAGTCCTCCTGGACGCTGAACTTGAGATAGGGGTACTGCTTGTCGTCCCGAAGCACCATGTTGTGCTTGGGCTTGAGCTTCTTGATGTAGTTGCTCTCGAGGATGAGGGCCTCGAGCTCGTTGTCGGTGAGGACGCACTCGACCGAGGCGGCGTCGCGCACCATCTTGGCGATCCAGGGCCCCCGGCCCGGGTTCTTCCCGAAATAGCTGCGCACCCGGCTCCGGAGGCGGACAGCCTTCCCGACGTAGAGCACCTTCCCGGACGCGTTCTTGAATATGTAGATCCCGGGCCGCTCGGGAAGGCGCCGGATGACCTCCGGATCCACCCCGGAGGGCGCCCGGGCGGCCTCGGCCTCGGTTGGGAGCATCTGCGGCGGCGCCACCTCAAACCCTCACGCCCAGGCAGCTGCGCTCGATGGCGATGATGCGATCCCGAAGCTCGGCCGCGCGCTCAAACTCGAGGCGCTGGGCCGCCTCGCGCATCTGGACCCGCAGCTCCTCCAGGGTCTCGGCGTCCCCGGCGGGCATCTCGCCGTAGGCGGGCTCCCCCTCGGCCACCCCGCCCACATCCACGTAGTCGCGCTCCCAGACGCTCTCGAGCAGCTCGTCCATCTTTCGCCGGATGTTGCGGGGCGTGATCCCGTTCTCCTTGTTGTAGGAGAGCTGGACCTCCCGGCGGCGGCCCATCTCCGCGATGGCGCGGCGCATGCTGTTCGTCACCCGGTCGGCGTACATGATGACCCGCCCGTTGACGTTGCGGGCGGCCCGGCCGGAGGTCTGGATGAGGGAGGTCTCCGAGCGCAGGAAGCCCTCCTTGTCCACGTCGAAGATCGCCACGAGCGAAACCTCGGGAAGGTCGAGCCCCTCCCGCAGGAGGTTGATCCCGATGAGGACGTCGAAGACGCCCTCGCGCAAATCGCGGATGATCTTGACGCGCTCGAGGGTGTCGATGTCGCTGTGCAGGTAGCGCACGCGCACGCCCAGGTCCTCGTAGTACTCGGTCAGGTCCTCCGAGAAGCGCTTCGTCAGGGTCGTCACGAGGACGCGGTCGCCCAGCTTGGCCCGCCGGCGGACCTCCGCGAGCAGATCGTCCACCTGGCCCCGCACGGGGCGAATCTCGATGGGCGGGTCCGCCAGGCCGGTGGGCCGGAGAATCTGCTCGACCACGAGGCCCCCGCTCTTCTCCAGCTCGTAGGGGCTGGGCGTGGCCGAGACGTAGAGCACGTTCTCCACCCGCTCCTCGAACTCCTTGAAGCTCAGCGGCCGGTTGTCCAGCGCCGAGGGCAGGCGGAAGCCGAACGACACCAGCGTCTCCTTGCGGGAGCGGTCGCCCAGGTACATGGCCCGGAGCTGGGGGATGGCGACGTGGCTCTCGTCCACGATGATGAGGTGGTCGCGGGGAAAGTAGGAGAGCAGGGTGGCGGGCGGCTCGCCCGGGAGGCGGCCGTCGAGGTGGAGGCTGTAGTTCTCGACGCCGGGGCAGTAGCCCACCTCGCGGAACATTTCGAGGTCGTGGAGGGTGCGCTGCCGCAGGCGCACGGCGGCCTCCTCCTTGTCCTCGGCCTCGAGGGCGGCCACCTGCCCCCACATCTCCTTCTCGATGCTCTCGACGGCGCGGCGGAGCCGCTCCTCGGGCGTGATGTAGTGGCTGTTCGGATAGATCTCCGTCTGCTCCACCGGGCGCAGGACATCCCCGCGAATCGGGTCGATCTCGCTGAGGGCGTCGATCTCGTCCCCGAAGAACTCGACGCGCAGGCCCTCCTCCTCCTCGTGCGCGGGGAGGATCTCCACCACGTCCCCGCGCACGCGGAAGGAGGCGCGCCGCAGCCCGTCGTCGTTCCGTCGGTATTGGATCATGACGAGCTGGTTGAGGAGCTCCTCGCGGTCCATCCGCAGGCCGCGCTCCAGGTGGATGTGGAGGTCGTGATAGTCCTCGGGCGAGCCCAGTCCGTAGATCGAGCTCACGCTGGCGACGACGATGACGTCGCGCCGGGTGAGGGCCGAGCGCGTCGCCGAGTGGCGGAGGCGGTCGAGCTCATCGTTGATGGAGGCGTCCTTCTCGATGTAGGTGTCCGTCGTGGGCACATAGGCCTCGGGCTGGTAGTAGTCGTAGTAGCTGACGAAGTACTCGACCGCGTTTTCGGGGAAAAACCCCTTGAACTCGTTGTAAAGCTGGGCGGCGAGGGTCTTGTTGTGGGCGATGACGATGGTGGGCTTCCCCAGGCGCTCGATGACGTTCGCCATGGTGAAGGTCTTGCCCGAGCCCGTCACCCCGAGGAGGACCTGGTGGCGCTGCCCCTCCTCGACGTTCTGGACGATGGCATCGATGGCCTGGGGCTGATCGCCGGTGGGCGTGAAATCGGAAACCAACTGGAAGGAACTCATGGATCCTGCGCGGCCTCCACCAAAGAAGGGCGGGAACGGCCCGGCTCAGTCTAGCGGATCGGATCGGAGGGTGAAAGCGCGGGTCTAGGAGACGAGACTGGGCCGGAGGTACTTCTTCCAGTGGAGATGGATCCCGCCCGAGAGGCGCGGATTCAACCACTCGGGATGGAAGTGGCGCGGCTTGCGGGGGGTGCGGATGAGCCGCATCCCAGCCTCCCTGATGAGGCGATTTCCCTTGCGGGCGTTGCAGGCCCGGCAACAGCACACGACGTTCTCCCAGGTGGTCTCCCCCCCGCGCGAGCGGGGCACGACGTGGTCCATGGTGAGGGAGCCCGCCATCTCGCTGCAGTACTGGCAGGTGTAGCCGTCCCGCCGGTAGATGTTCTTCTTGCTGAAGGGGATCTCCCCGTAGCGGGGCAGCTTGACGTAGCGCCGCAGGCGGATGACCACGGGCAGGCGGAACCGCATCCGCTCGCTGCGGATCATCACCCCGTCCGCCTCCACGCTCTCCGCCTTTCCGACCAGCATCATCCGGATGGCGCGGCGCGCGTTGCACACGTGGATGGGCTCGAAGGTCTGGTTGAGGACGAGGACGCGCACATGCTCCACCTTCACCCCTCCCGGGGAGGCGATACGAAGAAATACCCTCGCAATAACCCATATATATGGATTTTCCCGGACCGCTTTGTCAACGCGCGCGCCCTCGAAACGGGCCGTTGCGGCCCCCCGGAGGGCCTCCTATAATGGGATTCGCTGGATCCATGGCCCCCCCCCGGCGGGGGGCGCCGAATCAATGGGCGGCCCATCGTTGAGATCACGACCGAAAGCGGGCAGAAGGCTCTTCATCATCCTGGTCCTCCTCGCGGCGCTCGCCGGCGGGGGCCTGGGGGCGGGCTTCTCCAACCTCTACGACTTCCCCGAGCTCGAATCCCTCACCTCCTACCGCCCGAGCACCATCACCCGAATCTACGACCGCGACCGCGCGCTCCTCGCCGAGCTCTACCAGGAGCGGCGCATCCCGATCCCCCTCTCCAAGGTTCCGCCCGTCCTGAGCCGCGCCTTCCTCGCCATCGAGGACAACCGCTTCTACGAACACCCCGGCGTCAGCTATCCGGACATCTTCCGCGCCTTCCTGCGGAACCTGCGGGCGGGCCGCCGGGTCCAGGGCGGCAGCACCATCACCCAGCAGCTCGCCAAGGTGCTCTTCCTCACCCCCGAGCGCACCTACCGGCGCAAGCTCCGCGAGGCCCTCCTCGCCCTCGAGATCGAGCGCCGATTCACGAAGGACGAGATTCTCGAGTTCTACTTCAACCAGATCTACCTGGGCAGCGGCGCCTACGGCGTGGAGGCCGCGGCGCGGAACTACTTCGGGAAGAGCGTCGGCCAGCTCACCCTGGCCGAGGCGTCCGCCATCGCGGGCCTCCCCAAGGCGCCGACCCGCTTCAACCCGCGCCTCCACCCCGACCGGGCCCTCCGCCGTCGGCGGCTCGTCCTCGAGCGCATGCGCGCGCTGGGATACATCACCCCCGAGGAGGAGAAGGCCGCGGGCGAGGAGCCCCTCCACCTCGCGCCCCGCCTGGCCAGCATCGTTCCCGAGGCCACCTACTTCACCGAGCACGTCCGCCGCCGCCTCGAGCGCCGCTACGGGACGGCCCTCTACCGGAGCGGCCTCCAGATTCACTCCACCCTCGACCTGGAGCTTCAGCGCGTCGCCTCCCGCAGCCTGATCGCGGGCGTCGAGCGGGCGAACGCGCGGCGCGGCTTCCTCCCCCTGGGCAAGCGCCGGGGGCGCCACCCCCGCCTCGGGGACGGCTTCCAGTTCCGCATCTCCGAGCTGGAGGGGCGGCTCATCCGGGGGACCGTCCTCGGCTATGAGGTGGAGATGCCCGTCCCCGCCCATGTGCAGACCATCCTCCTCCGCGGCGGGGACCTCGTGCTCGGCCGGGCGGTGAAGGTGGACCGGGACCGCAAGACGATGATGTTGGAGTGGCAGGAGAGCGTCCAGGGGGCCGTGGTCGCCCTGGACCCGCAGACGGGGGCCGTGCGCGCCATGGTGGGCGGAACCAACTTCCGCCGCTTTCAGTTCAACCGGGCCGTGCGCGCCATGCGCCAGCCGGGCTCGGCCTTCAAGCCCGTCATCATGACGGCCGCCCTCGCCATGGGCTACTCCCCGGCCCACATTCTGATGGACTCGCCCTTCGTGCGCCGCCTGCCGGGGACCCTGAAGGAGTGGAAGCCGCGCAACTACACGAACCGCTTCCACGGCCCCGTCACCTTGCGGCGCACCCTTCAGTCCTCCCTGAACCTGGCGACCATCAAGCTCCTCGAGCAGATCACCCCCCGGCGCGCCATCTCCTTCGCCCGCCGGCTCGGCATCCGCTCCCCCATGCACCCCTACCTCTCCCTCGCGCTGGGCTCCTTCGAGGTCACCCCGATCGAGTTCACCGCTTCCTACATCCCCTTCGCCACCGGCGGCATCTACGCGCGCACCTACCTCATCGACAAGGTGACGGACGGGAGGCACCGCACGCTGGAGGAGAATGTGCCCCAGACCCACCGGGTCATCCCCCCCGAAACGGCTTATCAGATGCTCCAGATTCTGCGGGGCGTCGTCACAGACGGAACGGGGCGGGGCGCCCGCAAGCTCCCGGCCTTCATCGCGGGCAAGACGGGGACGACGAACAACTACCGGGACGCCTGGTTCATCGGGTTCTCGAACGATCTCGTCATCGGCGTCTGGCTGGGCCGGGACGACAACAAGGACATGGGCTTCCGCGCCTCGGGCGGGACGGCGGCGCTGCCCATCTGGAAGAGCGTGATGGGGTGGTGGCTCGAATCCGGCCGGGGGAAGGGTGCGCCCGCGCCCCCGCCGCCCGGCATCAAGTTCGTGCGCATCGACGCGCGCACCGGCCTCCTCCCCTCGGGCGAGTGCGAGGGGAAGGTGGTGACCGAGGCGTTCGTCCAGGGAACCGAGCCCTCCGAGAGCTGCTCCCCCAAGAGCGCCCTGCCCGGATTCCTCAACGGCGGGAGCTGAGGCCGGCGCTCAGCTGCGCCGGCGCCGCTCAATCCGCCGCCTCTTCCTCCTCCCCGAGGAGGGCGCGGAGAAAGGGCGCGGGGCGGAAATCGAGCAGGTCCGCCACCCCCTCCCCCACCCCGACGAAGCGGAGCGGAATCCCGCTCTCGTGGGCCGCCGCCACCGCCACCCCCCCCTTGGCGCTTCCGTCCAGCTTGGTGAGGACGAGCCCGGTGACGCCGAGCGCCGCCCCGAACTCGCGCACCTGGGCGAGGGCGTTCTGGCCGCTCATGGCGTCGAGGACGAGGAGCACCTCGTGCGGCGCCCCGGCCACCTGCCGCCCGGCCACCCGGCACACCTTCTTCAGCTCCTCCATCAGGTTCTTCTTTGTGTGGAGCCGCCCCGCCGTGTCGGCCAGGAGGACGTCCGCCCCCCGCGCCTTGGCCGCCTCGAGGGCGTCGTAGACCACGGCCGAGGGGTCGGCCCCCTCCTGGTGGCGGACCAGGTCGCATCCGGCCCGTTCGGCCCAGACGGCGATCTGATCGGCCGCCCCCGCCCGGAAGGTGTCGGCGGCGGCGAGCACCACCTTGCTCCCCTCCCCGGCGAAGCGCGCCGCCAGCTTCCCGGCCGTGGTGGTCTTCCCCGACCCGTTCACTCCGACGAGGAGGATGACGCGCGGGTCCCCAGCCTGCGGGTCCGACGGGCGGGCGGGCGGCTCCGCGGCGGGGCGCTCGATCAGGCCGAGCAGGATGGCGCGGATCCGCTCGGCGGGCGATCCCTCCCCGCCCCCTCCCTTCCGCAGGTCCGCAAGGACGGCCTCCACCGCCGAGGGGCCCAGGTCGGCCCCGTAGAGCGCCTCCTCGAGATCCTCGAGCGTCTCGGGGTCGAGGCGCCCGCGCACGGCGGCCTCCACCCGCCCCAGAATGGCGGCGCGCGTCTTGGCCAGCCCCGATCTGAGCCGCCCGAACCAGCCGTCCCGGCCCCCCTCGCCTGAGGGCGCCGGGGACGGCCCCTCCCCGCCGTTCGTCATCGCTCCTCCGCGTCCGGGGCGAGCCCCAGACCCTCCCTATCGGCCTCTGGGGCATAGGAGCCAACGCTCCCCGCCCCCTCGCGGCCGCGGGAAAAAAACCGCCCCGGGCGCCTGCCTGCCCGGGGCGAGGATGGTGATGGAATGGATGGAGCGTCCCGCGGACCTTCCGCTACTCCTTCGCCTCGGCGACCGCGCCGGCCGTCTCGGCCGCCGCCCCTTCATTCTCTCCTCGGCGGTCCAGCTTGACGGACACAACGACCGAGACGCCCTTCTCGCGCTGGGTGATTCCGTAGAGCTGGGAGGCGTAGGACATCGTCTTCTTGTTGTGGGTGATGATCATGAACTGGCTGCGCGACTCGAGGTCGGAGACGATATTCCGAAAGCGCCCGACGTTCGCGTCGTCCAGGGTGGCGTCCACCTCGTCGAGGAGGCAGAACGGGCTCGGCCGCACCGAGAAGACCGCGAACAGGAGGGCGATGGCGGTCATCGCCTTCTCGCCCGAGGAGAGCAGCATGATGTTCCCCGGGCGCTTGCCCGGCGGGTGCACCTCGATGTCCACCCCCGTCTCGAGGGGATCGTCCGGGTCGAGGAGGAACATCCGCGCCTCCCCGCCCTCGAAGAGGCGCGCGAAAATCAGGGAGAACTGCTCGCTCACCTGCTCGAAGGCCTCGAGGAAGCGGCTGCGGGTCGTGTGGTTGAGCTTTTCGATGGTGGCGTGCAGGTCCGCGATGGAGCGGTCGAGATCCTCCTGCTGCTCACTGAGGAAGGCGTAATCCTGGTTGACATCGTCAAACTCTCGCGCCGCGAGCGGGTTCACCTCCCCCATCCGCGAGAGGCGCGTGCGGAGCATTTCGAGCCGGTTGACGATCTCCTCGTAGCGGGGCAACTCCTCCCGGCTCTGCTCGGCCGTCTCGGGCAGGTGGATCTCGTGGGTCTCGCGGGCCGACTCGATCATCCCCTCGCGCCGAACGCGCAGGGTGGTCCGCTCCTCGGCCCGCTCGGCGAGGCGGGCCTGCACCTCGGCCAACTCCCCGCGCACCCGGCGGATCGTCTCGCCCAGCTCCTCGTCGCGCGCGCGCGTCTCCTCGACCTCGCGGACGCGCCCGGCCTGCTCCTCCTCGATGGCGGTGCGCTCCTCCTTGCGTCGGCCGATCTCCTCGCGGCTCTCGCCGAGGTTGCGCTGAATGCGCCCGCGCTTGAGGACGGCCTCCTCCTGCTCCTCCCGGCGGCGGACCCGGCGGGCCTCGTTCTGGTCGGCCGCCTCCCCCAACCGCTGCAACTCTCCCCGCGCGCCCGCGAGCCGCCCCTGGACCTCGGTCAGGGCCACCCGGCGCTCGGTCACGTCCGCCTCCATCCGCGCGGCCCGCTCGGCCACGCGCTTGCGCTCCTCCTCGGCGGCGACCAGGCGCGCCCCGGCGTCGGTGCGCGCCGTGGACGCCCGGGCGCCCTCCTCCTCGGCCTCGCTCAGCTCACGCTCCAGGCTCTCGCGCTCACCGGCGAACTGGGCGCGCTCCTCGCCGATCTGGCCGCAGCGCTCCTCGGAGGCCTCGCGCTTCTCCCGGGCCGAGCGGAGCGTCCCCTCGGCCTCGACCCGCGCCAGCTCCGCCTCCCGGGCGCGGGCGCCCGCATCGCGCGCCTCCTCGCCGATCCGCGCCAGGGCCTCGCTCTGGCGGGCGAGGCGCGCCTCCGTTTCGGCGAGACGCCCTCCGGAAGCGTCCACCTCGATTCGCAGCTGCTCCCGGCGTCGGGTCCGCTCGAGGAGGCCGGAGCGATCGCCGGCGGCCGCGCCTCCCTCCACCGCGCCCGAGGGAAGG
>JAZGDQ010000352.1:0-3767 GCA_036477985.1 bacterium | reverse complement strand
CGAGCAAGGCGGCGAAAACGAACGTCCCCGCAACGCGGAGCCAGGTTCGAATCATGCCCGTATCCTCCCGAATTCCTCTGAGCGCAGCGCCCGAACGCGCAGGGCGATCGAACGCCCCTCGCAAGCCGCCGGATGGAAAAACGGCGCACCGGCCCCGGAGAGCGGCCCCCTCGCCGAAGAAGGGGTGTCCCCCTCGGGGAGGGCGCGCCAATCGAGCGGTTCAAGCTGTCGATGGGGAGAATGTCATAGACCGCCTTCATTTTCAACGCCCGCCCATGGGGGGGGATGGGGGGATCCGCCCCGCCGCCGCCCTCTCCGCCTCCCCCCCCGCGCGGAGGGGGCCCGGGCGGCGCGGGCGGCCCTAGCCGGTCTTGACGCGTTCGATGTACTCCCCCGTCCGGGTGTCGATCTTGAGGATGTCCCCCTCGTTCAGGAACAGGGGGACGCTCACCGTCGCGCCCGTCTCCAGCTCGGCCGGCTTGCTCCCGCCCGCCGCCGTGTCCCCCTTTACGCCGGGCTCGGTCTTGCGGATGGCCAGCTCGACGAAGGTGGGCGCCTCGACCGAGATGGCCTTCCCGTTGTGGAAGAGGATATCCACCACCACCTCCTCCTTGAGCCACTGGGCGCTCTCGCCCAGGTTCTCCTCCGTCAGCGAGGTCTGCTCGAAGTTCTTGGTGTCCATGAAGAAGAAGAGGTCCCCGTCCCGGTAGAGGTACTGCATCCCCTTCTGTTCGAGATCCGGCGCGTCCAAGCTCTCCCCCGAGCGGTAGGTGCGGTCGATCACCCGGCCCGTCTTCAGGCTCTTGAGCTTGGTCCGCACGAAGGCCCCCCCCTTGCCCGGCTTGACGTGCTGAAACTCAACGATGGTGAAGGGCTCCCCTTCCAGCTCGATCTTGAGCCCGTTCCGGAATTCGCTCGTCGACGGCATCTTCCCCCACTCCTCCTCGATGCGCAGCTACAGAATCGCCAGCTCCTTGGAAATCGAACGCGTGAGCACCTGCCGGCCCTTCTCGGTGACGAGAACCATATCCTCGATGCGGACCCCGCTCCAGCCCGGAAGATAGATCCCCGGCTCGACGGTCACCACCACGCCGGGTGCGAGCACGTCCTCGACGCCGGGGGCCAGCCGCGGGCCCTCGTGGATATCGAGCCCCACGCCGTGGCCCGTCCCGTGGCCGAACGCCTTGCCGTAGCCGGCCTCCTCGATGATGCGCCGGGCGGCGGCGTCCACCGCCTCGCACCGCA
Source organism: bacterium (assembly GCA_036477985.1). Taxonomy (GTDB): domain Bacteria; phylum UBA8248; class UBA8248; order UBA8248; family UBA8248; genus JAZGDQ01. Next base: position 2,522 of record JAZGDQ010000352.1, on the reverse strand, counting down.
CCCCGGGCCCGACGGCGCGGACGGCGGCCGTCTGGGCCGCGAGCACGATGTCGTATATCTTCCTCCCCTTCGCCGAGGGCTTCCCGATGGAGAACACCCGGGTCGTGTCGGCGTGGTAGCCCTCCACGACGGCGCCGAAGTCGATGGTGATCAGGTCCCCCCGGCGCAGCTTCCGCCCCGAGGCGATCCCGTGGGGGAGGGCGCCGCGCGGGCCGGAGGCGACGATGGACTCGAAGGCCGCGCCCGAGGCCCCCCGGCGGCGCATGGCGTTCTCGAGGGCGAGGGCCACCTCCCACTCGCGGACGCCGGGGCGGATGGCGGCGGCCGCCTCGGCCAGCGCCGCGCCGTTGATCCGCGCCCCCCGCCGCAGGAGGCGCAGCTCGTCCGCGTCCTTGTGCAGGCGGAGCGACTCGACCAGGCCCGAGGCCGGGCGCAGGCGGATCCCGCCCGCCTTCTTGCGGAGGCGGCGGAAGGCGCCGTGGGAGAGAGCGTCCTCCTCGAAGCCCAGGGTCTTGAGGCGGAGCCTGCGCGCCTCGGCGATGAGGCCCTGGAAGGCCGTCCTGTGCTCGGCGCGGCGGAAGGCGGGCGACACCTGGCGGGCCGCCTGGGAGCGGTAGCGGAAGTCGGTGATGAAGACGGCGCTGCCCCGGGTGACGAGGCAGGCGGCGGCCGTGCCGCTGAAGCCGGTCAGGTAGCGGACGTTGCGAAGGTCGGTCACGGCGAGGGACGGGAGGCCGGCGCGCCGCAGGATTCGGCGCAGGGCGGAGAGACGCTCCTTCAAGGCGCCTCCTCCGGGAAATCTCGCTCCTTGATGTGGCGGTCGATGGCCGCCCGAAGGGCCAGCGCGTAGCCCCGGAGGCCGAAGCCGATAAGCGTCCCCGCCGCCACCGGGCCGATCATCGAGACGTGCCGGAACTCCTCGCGGCTCAGGACGTTCGAGATGTGCACCTCGTAGACGGGAAGGTCGAGGCCGGCGACGGCGTCGCGCAGGGCGACGCTCGTGTGGGAGTAGCCGCCCGGGTTGAAGAGGCAGGCCGCGCACTTCCCCTCGGGCGGGAGGCCCGCCTCGGCCGGCTTCGCCCCGGCCGCCCGCTGGAGGGCGTCCACCAGCTCCCCCTCCACGTTCGACTGGAAGCAGTCGAGCGCCACCCCCTCGGCGCGGGCCATGGCGGAGAGGGCCGCCTCCAGGTCGGCCAGGGTGGTCCGGCCGTAGACCTCGGGCTCGCGCGCGCCCAGAAGGTTCAGGTTCGGCCCGTTGAGAAGAAGGATCCGCATCTCTCTCTATCCGCAGGAGAGAAAACCGCCCCGGCGCGCCCCCTCCCGGGGGCCGCCCCGCCCGAGCGCGGCCCGATGGTAGGCCAGCCCCCGGGGAGCGTCAATGCGTGGGCTCCAAACTCTCTTGGGAGAAGGTCAGGTTAAAGAATTTCGTGAAAACCCCGGGAACAAAATACACGTCCAGAAGAATCATGATGACGACGATCACGAAAAAGATCACCAAGAGGCCGACGATGAAGCAGGGCAGCTGGGCGATCACCTCGAAGAGGCTCCGCCGCGTCTTGGCGGCCCCCTTCCGCGGATACCCGCAATGCGGGCACGCGATCGCCTCCGTGCTCACCATCCCGCCGCATTCCGGACAATCGCTCAGCGCCACAAGCTCCTCCCCTTCCCCATTCCGCGAATCCAAGACCGCATCAAAACCGGACCTCTCTCCCCTCAAGCGCCGCCCGCCAGCCCCGCGGGGGCGTCTCGCATCCCGTCCGGACCCGGCCGATCCGCTCCAGGAGGACGAACCTGGCCCGCCCCCCGCGCGTCTTCTTGTCCCGCCCCACGAGGCGGCGGAGGCGCCCCGCCTCGGGCGCGCGGCGCATTCTCGCCGGGAGGCCGAACCGCTCGAGCAGGGCGATGAGGCGCTCGGCGTCCCCGGGGGGGCAAACGCCGGCCGCCGCCGAAAGGCGCGCCGCCGCCGCCATCCCGATGGCCACCGCCTCCCCGTGGAGGAGGCGGCGGGAGTAGCCGGCCAGGGCCTCGACGGCGTGGCCCAGGGTGTGGCCGAAGTTGAGCGTCTGGCGCAGGCCCGCCTCGCGCTCGTCCGCCTCCACGACGCGCGCCTTGATCCGGCAGTTCGCCGCCACCACTCGCTCCAGCGCGGCGGGCTGCAGGCGCAGGATGCGCCCCGCGTTCCGCTCCAGGTAGGCGAAAAGGCGCGGGTCGGCGATGGCCGCGTGCTTGACGACCTCGGCCAGCCCGGCCCGGAGCTCGCGGGCGGGAAGGGTGCGCAGGACGCCCAGATCGCTCACCACGGCGGCGGGCTGATAGAAGGCGCCGATGAGGTTCTTCCCCGCCCTGTGGTCGATGGCCGTCTTCCCCCCCACGGCGCTGTCCACCTGGGCGAGGAGGGTTGTCGGCGCCTGCACGTAGGGGATTCCGCGCAGGTAGGTGGCCGCCGCGTAGCCGGCCAGGTCCCCGATCACCCCGCCGCCCAGGGCGACGACGCCGCAGCCGCGATCCATCCCCAGGGCGGC
>JAZGDQ010000351.1:0-5742 GCA_036477985.1 bacterium | reverse complement strand
CCCATCTTGCGGACGTGGGCGAGGGCGTCGAGCCAGTCCTCCCGCGAGGCGGTCTCGAAGGCGATGTGGTGGACGCCGTTGTCCTTGCGGGCCGCCGAGTCGCCGGTGTAGAAACCGGCGCGGTCGGCGTCCTCGGGCGCCTCGAAGAGAACGAGGTCGTGGTGCATCTCCTCGCAGCGCACGAAGCAGATCCGGCCGTGGAATTCGGGCGGCCCCCACCTTCCGGTGAGCTTGAGGCCCAGGGCCTCCCGGTAGAATTTCAGGGACCGGTCGGTGTCGGTCACGTGGATGCCGACATGCCCTATGCGCTGCACATTGCACCCCATTCCCGGATCTCCCTCATTGTCTGGCGCGAGGCCGCACCCAGGCCCCCGAAAAGCTCCCCTCCTGGAAGGTTAAAGCATTCTACCACCACTTTTGGGGAGAGTGGACCGTGCGCGGGCCGCCGCCGCCGCGGGAAAGGGCGGGGAGTTCGAGATCGAGGGCGCGCTCGGCGCCGGAACCCGGGTGACGGTTCGCCTCCCGGCGGGGGGCGCGGCCGAGGCGGAATAAGGCCTGAGGCCCCCTTTCCCCTAGACCAATCCCTCCTCCAGGGCGGCGCGCGTCTCGGCGTCCCCGGCGAAGACGGCGTCGTCCACCTCCACCCCCAGGGCGCTCGCCACCCGGGCGATGTAGTTGCGGTAGCTCGACACCGTGGCGATCTCGAGAATCTGCACGTCATTCCACCCGTGCGCCCGCAGGTTCTCCACGTCCGCCTCCGTCACGGTCCACGGCGCGAGGGTGATCTTCTCGGCGTACTCCATCATGGCCCTGTCCTGGGGGCTCAGGTCCGCCTTCCGGAAATCCTCCTTCATGGCGAGGGCCTTCTTCTTCACGTCCCCGCTTCCCACGTCACAGAGAAACTCTCCGTGGGAGACCGTTCAGTACTTGCACTTGAGGAGGGCCGATATCGCGACGGCCAGCATCTCCTCCCGCTCGCGCCCCAGCGAGGTCGCCCCGAAGGTGACGCCCTGGGAGAAGTCCCTGTAGTGGCGCATGAGATCGGGCTTGATGCTGTGGATCTTGCGGATGTTCGGAACGTACCCGCGCCGCTGGATGATCTCATCGTACTGCGCCTTCGCGTCCCCGGTCGCTTCCGACTCGTCGATCGTTTCGATCCAGGCCATCCCCGGCTCCCCCGAACCCTTCGCGTGGGCGGAAAGCGCGCCGGGAGGCGGCCCGGACGCGCGCGGGGCGGGGCGCGCCGCCCCGCCGCCTCGGCATTCTCCAATGGCCCATCATACCCTCGGAGGCGCGGCCCGCCAAAACGCCTCCTCCGCTTGGTCCCCTCCGCCCTCCGTCCAGTCCCCCCGCTCTTCGTCCAGTCCCGCCCGCCCTCCGGGCGGCCCCGCGCCGAACACTTACGCCGGGATCGCAAATCTGATATGGATAAGAAAATCGGTGTCCCGATCCCCCTCCCCTTCCTCCTTCGGAGACGAAGGGGAGCCCCCCGCACACGAAGGAGCGCGCGCATGGGCAAGACCCTGGTCAAGGCCGCTCACCTGGCGACGCTGGACGACTCCCTGGGCGTCATCCCGCGGGGCGCCATCGTGGTCGAGGGGGGGAGAATCGCCGCCGCCGGCCCCTGGGAGGAGATCTCCCGCCTCGGGCCCTTTGCGGAGGAGGCGGGCTCGCTCGAGGACGACATCCTCATGCCGGGCCTCACCTCGGCCCACCACCACGCGGGCCGCAACTTCCGCGACGGCATCTCCGACCAGCCCCTCGAGTGCTGGATCCAGACCCTCTACGGAAACGCCCAGTCGGCGGGCTTCAACGACGAGGAGGTCTACCTCAACACCGTGTGGTCCTGCCTCGAGCTCATCCGCGGCGGATGCACCTCGGTCGTCGATCACCACGCCCCCTCCCCGGCGCGCGAGCGGCTGGGCGTCCCCGCCGCCGTCCGCGCCTACCGCGACGCGGGCATGCGCGTGGGCCTGTGCGTCGGGGTGCGGAACCAGAACCGCTTCCACTACGAGGGGGACGAGGCCGTCTTCGGCCGCCTCCCCCCCGAGGTGCAAGAGGAGGTGGGCGGATTCCTCAAGCCCCTCGACCAGGGACGCTTCTTCGAGACCTGGGACTCCTACTTCGAGGACCTCCACGAGCCCGAGGGCCGGGTGCGCATCTTCCTCGGCCCCTCGGGCCCCCAATGGTGCTCGGAGGACCTTCTCGCCCGCGTCAAGGACGCCGCCGGCCGGCGGAGCACGGGGATCCAGATCCACCTCCTCGAGACGGTCTACCAGCGCGCCCTGGGGCCGCGGTGGAAGGGGAAATCCCTGGTCCGGTGGCTGGACGAGCTGGGCTTTTGGGGGGAGGAGGTCTCCTGCGCCCACGGCGTGTGGCTCTCCCGGGAGGACATGGACATCCTCCGGGACCGGGGGGTGACCCTGGTTCACAACCCCAGCAGCAACCTGCGCCTCTCGAGCGGCATCGCCCCCGTCCGCCTCATGCGCGAGGCCGGGATGTCGGTCGCCATCGGGGCCGACGGGATGGGCATGAACGACGACAACGACATGCTCACCGACCTGCGGCTCGGCCACCTCCTCCAGCGGCTGCCGGGGGTGGACACGCCCCCCATCGCGCCCGGGGAGTGGTGGAAGCTGGCCGTCGCGGGCGGGGCGCGCGCCCTGCTCCAGCCCGGCGACCTCGGCTCCCTCGCGCCCGGCAAGAAGGCCGACTTCATCCTCGTGAGCGCCAAGCGGCTCCGCGCCCCGGCCGCGAACCCCGACCTCGACCCCCTGGAGCTCCTCCTCCAGAGGGGGGTGGGGCGCGACGTGCACGCGGTCTACGTCGAGGGGCGCGCCCTCATGCGGGAGGGGAAAATCCTCAGCGTGGACGAGGAGGCCCTGGCGGCCGAGATCGGGCGCATCTGGGCGCTGCGGTATCCGCGGGTCAAGGCCCTGCGGCCCCTCTACAAGAAGCTCGAGGAGGAGATCCGAAAGGAATTCGGGGGGTGGGACCTCCGCCTCCCCCACGCGAACTGCTACCGATACAACGCCCCCTGAGGGGCGCGACGGATTCGCCGCCTACGCCACGAGGGAGGAAACCCGATATGCCCGAGCCTCGGGTCACCGTCGAGGACGTGCTCAAGGCCAGCGAGGGAACGCTCCAGAAGCAGATGTACGTCTACTTCACCACCCCGACCGGGGGCCTCGGGCCCGTCCTGGAGAACCTGAAGGAGCACCTCGCCTTCCAGAACGATCTCGAGCGCAGGGGGATCATGTTCGGGGCCGGGCCCCACTGGACGGACGACGAGAAGACCTGGGAGGGAGACGGCATGGTGATCGTCCGCGCCGGCTCCCTCGCCGAGGCGCGCGAGATCGCCGAGTCCGACCCCATGCACAAGAGCGGGGCGCGCTCCTTCACCGCCCGCCCCTGGCTCATGAACGAGGGCACGGTGACGATCAAGGTCACCTACTCCGACGGAAAGCGGGAGGTGCTCTGAGGCCCCCGCCGAAAAGAGGGCGCCGGCGCCCTAGGCGGGCGGCTCGTCGCAGGAGATGAACACCATGTCGGCCGCCTCGTCCCGGTTGGGGATGAGCGCCTGATAGGCCTCGCAGTTGTACCATTCCTGAAGGGCCGCCTGATCGGGGAACTTGATCACCGCCGCCATCTTGTGGCCGTGCTCCCCGGCGAGGACGCCGGCCACCTTCCCCCGGATGAGGAACTCCCCGCCGTACTTCTTGAACGTCGCGGGGGCGGTGGAGGAATAGGCCTTGAACTTCTCCGGATCCTTCACGTTGATGTGGACGACCACAAATGCGCTCACATTCGCCTCCTTGATGAATGATTGCCGAAAATCCCGCGCGGCTTCCCGCCTTTCCGCCACGGCGGCGCGAAGCGGATCTCCCGGCGCCGCATAGCCGCGGAACGATCCCCTTCCGCGGGGGAGCGGCCCGCGCGCCTCACCCTCCCCCGCCCATCCTCTCGATGGCCTCCTGCACCAGCTCGTTGAAGCGGCTTCGCTCCTTCTGGGGGCCGTGCACCGAGAGGCCGACCGACCAGGTGACGGGGGCCGTCTTGTTCTGCATCACCCACACCACCTTCGCCTTGCACTTCTCGAAGCGCTCGCCGAAGACCGACATGGCGCACTCGATGATGCCCGCGAAATCCGGCTCCTCCGGAATCACGACCTTCAATCCGCCCAGGCTGAAGTCTTCGGGAGCGAGGAGGTCGTCCGAGAGCGAGGGGGCGTCGATCAAGATGGAGGACGCCTCGTCGTAGCGGGCGTGCCGGCGGTTGTCGCTGGCGGAATCCATGCAGCCTCCCCTACTTCCTGCGGGCGCCTCTCCTCTCCGGCTTCGGGCGCGCGCGCTTTCTCTTTCTCTTCTGGACCGTGATCTCCCTCTTGATGGAGAGGGAGATCCGGGCCAATTTCTGGTGCGCCTCCTTGGGCAGAAAAGACCGAAGATCGCCCAGGAGGACGAGCATCCTTCCCGTGTGGGTGGCCCCCCTGGGCGGGGTTTTCGAGCGCGAACGGGCCAGAGCCAGCAGCGCCTCGTCCTCCAGGTCGGCGAGTGCGGAGGCGGCCTTCTGGATGAACTCGTTCAGCAGCCGCCCGAGCTTCTGGTGGCCCGCGACATAGACAGCGATGGCGGAGTTCTGCATGCCCGCGGTGAGGGCGTTGAGAAGCGCCACCACCCTCCTCTCGTCCCGCTTCCCCGTCATGAGCAATTCGGGGGCCGCCGTCAGGACCCGGTAGAAGATGAGGGGGGAGAATCCGTCGCGCACGACCGAATCGAGCAGCTCGATCGGATGGACGAGCACCACGAGCTTCCCCCGAAGCAGGACCCGCAGCCTCTTCAGCTCGGCCATCCGCCTCTCGATCTTCCGGGTGGGCGGGGAGGCGTTCCAGCCCCGGGTCGCGATCGAGATCATCATCGACTTGTCGGCGCCGAGGTGGGCCCAGAAATCCCGGGAGGCGGCGGCCGGCCCCAGCCGCCGCCCGAACTCATCCGCGATCTCGGCCGCGGCCGCCACGTAGGGGGAGCCGCCCCGCACGATGTCGCGCAGCGCCTGGGACTCCTGGGCGGCCGACACCAGCGTTTTGCGAATCGCGTCCGCCGCCCGCTTCTCTGATTCCGAGCGGCTCTCCGAGGCCGCCAGCCCGAAGACGATGATGGCGACGATGAGCGCGCCCGCGGTGGCGAGGGAGCCGATGGCGGCCACCCACCGAAGCCTTCGCTCCGAAGATCCGGAGCTCCCGCGGCGCCCGCTGTGGCGGGGGGGGCCCTCCGGACTCTCCCCGCCGGGGCGGCCGCCCTCTTCGTGAGATGGCGTCATCGTCCCGGATCTACCCCTCCGCCGTGGTCGGGTCGATCACCGAGGCGATCTCGGAGATCCGGTTGGCCGGAAACCCGCCCTTCTTCGCGTGCTCCTGAATCGCCGCCTCGTTGGGCGCGATGTAGATGCAGTAGAGCTTATCGTCCACCACGTAGCTGTGGAGCCACTGAACCTCCGAACCCATCTCGGCCAGGATCTCGTTCGACTTCTGGGCGACGGCCTGCATCTTCTCGGCGGGCCAGGCGCCGACCTCGGGTATCTCGCGCTCGATGACGTACTTCGGCATCTCCCTCCTCCTTCCTCGGCCCGATCAACGCCGGCGCCGACTCCAATCCCGGGCTGTCTCAGCTTCCCTCTGCCGCGAGGCGTGGGCCGCCAAGGCGGCCCCAAAAGCTCTCGCCCTCGGGCGGCGGGGCCTCCCCC
>JAZGDQ010000350.1:0-2034 GCA_036477985.1 bacterium | reverse complement strand
ATCATAATTTAGTTCCGGACCATCCTCATCGTGTTTGACAGCGAAATCTTTTTTATGATTCACATCCATCCCCCTCAAACCCCGACACAAAACTTATAAAACGCATCAAACAGCTCTCTCGCATCGTGGGGTCCGGGGCTGGCCTCGGGGTGGTGCTGGACGCTGAAGACCTTGGGGGCCTCGGAGCGAAGGCCCTCGCAGGTTTTGTCGTTCAGGTTCGTGTGGGTGACGGCGACGCCCTCGGGCAGGCTCGCCGGGTCGACGGCGAAGGAGTGGTTCTGGCTCGTGATGTCCACCTTCCCCGTGGCGGCGTCCTGGACGGGGTGGTTCGCGCCGTGGTGGCCGAACTTGAGCTTGTACGTCCGGCCCCCCAGCGCCTGGGCGAGGATCTGGTGGCCCAGGCAGATTCCGATGAGGGGCGCTTTTCCCAGGAGCGCCTTCACGTTCCCGACGACGCCGGGCAGCGCGGCCGGGTCCCCCGGGCCGTTGGAGAGGAAGACCGCCGAGGGCTTTCGCGCGAGGACGGACTCGGCGCTCTCCCCGGCGGGGACGATCTCGATGTCGAACCTCCGGGCGAGCTCCTCGAAGATATGGTTCTTGGCCCCAAAATCGTAGACCACGCAGAGGGGGCGCCCTTTCCGCTCGCCGAAGGCGCGCGCCGAGGCGCAGGTGACGTCCTTGACGAGGTCCCTTCCCTCCAGCCCCGGGCTCTCCTTCGCCCGCCGCACCAGGACCTCCGGGTCGGTTTCGCTCGAGGAGAGAACCGCCTTCAGGGCCCCCGCCTCGCGGATGTGCCGGGTGAGCGCCCGGGTGTCCACCCCCTCGATGCCGGGCGCCCCCTCCTCGCGCAGGTAGGCGTCCAGGTCCACCCGCGCGCCGTGATGGCTCGGCCGCCGGCAGACCTCCTTGACGACGAAGGCCTCCACCCAGACGCGCCCGGACTCCTCGTCCCCGGGAATCACCCCGTAGTTCCCGATGAGGGGGTAGGTCATCACCACCATCTGGCCCCGGTAGGAGGGGTCGGTGAGCACCTCCTGGTAGCCCGTCATGGCGGTGTTGAAGACCAGCTCGCCCTCGGCCTCGGCCGCCGCCCCGAAGGCGCGCCCCCGGAAGAGGCGGCCGTCCTCGAGCGCGAGGAGGGCGGGCGGCCCCAGGGCCGTCCGGCTCATGCGAGCGCCCTCTCCCCGGCGGATGGGGCGGGGGCGAAAACTTTGACCGCATCCCCCTCCCGGCGCATCCGCACCACCCCCTCGACGACGGCGGCCGCGGCGCATCCCTTCAGCTTCATCCCCTCAAACGGCGTGTTCCTCCCCCGGCTCTCGAAGCGCTCGGGGTCCACCTCCACCTCCCGCTCGAGGTCGAGGAGGGTCGCGTCCCCGGGCGCGCCCTCGGCCAGCGTCCCGAGGGGGAGGCCGAGAACCCGGGCGGGCCCCGCCGTGAACTTCGAGATCGCCTCGGCCAGGGTGAGGACGCCCCCGCCCACCAGGCGGTCCAGGACGAGGGGGACGGCCGTCTCCAGCCCCACGACGCCGTTGGGGGCGGCGTCGAACTCCACCTGAAGCTCGGCCTCGTAGTGGGGGGCGTGGTCGGTGGCGATGACCTCGATGGTCCCGTCCTTGAGCCCCTCGAGGAGGGCCAGCCGGTCGGCCTCGGCCCGCAGGGGCGGGGCCATCTTGGCCGCCGAGTTGAAGCCGCGGACGGCCTCCTCGGTCAGGGTGAGGTGATGGGGGGTGGCCTCGGCCGAGACCTGGATTCCCCGCGCCCGCGCCGCGCGCACGAGATCGACCGCCCCGCGCGAGCTGAGGTGGAGAATGTGGAGCCGCCCGCCGGTCAGCTCGGCGAGGCGGATGTCCCGGTACACGCAGATGTCCGCGCTCGCCGCGGGGTGCCCCGCGAGCCCCAGCTCGGTCGAGACGGCCCCCTCGTTCATCACCTTTCCCCCCGAGAGGGAGAGGTCCTCGGAGTGGTTCAGGATGGGCGCGCCGAGCATCCCGGCGTACTCCAGGGCCGAGCGCATGAGGGCGGCCGTGCGCA
>JAZGDQ010000035.1:0-5881 GCA_036477985.1 bacterium | reverse complement strand
GCCTCTCGGCCGCCACCCTGGGCATTCTCCTCGCCCTCTTCGGGTCCTTCGTGATCCGCCAGGGCCGGAGGGAGAAGGCGCGCCTCGAGGCCGAGGGGGAGGCGGAGCGAAACGCCGGCCTCAAGCTGGTGGGGCCCGGCGCCTTCATCACGGCGCTCGGCGCGGCCATCCTCATCGGCGGCTTCCTCCTCCTCCCCGACAAGCTGGAGCGGCCGCACGGTCACGCCGCGGCCGAAAAGGCCGCCGCCGCGGGAAGGCCATGAACCCGCGCGGGGCAGGGCTTCCCCGGGGGGGCGCCCTCGCCCTGGGGGCCTCCTTCGCCCGGGGGGGCGCCTTCGCCCTCGCGGCCGTCCTTCTCCTGGGGGGCTGCACGGGGGGGAGCGGCTGCCGCGGGCGGGTGAACCCGGAGATCTTCACCGCCTTCGCGCAGATCGAAAACCGCGCGCTCGCCTACGTCCGCGGCCCCGCCGTGGAGCCCGGGGCCTACGACCGCGCGCGCCGGGTGGCGGATCACGTCCTGGCGGAGCGGCGGGGGGAGATGACGAAAACCGGGGCGGGCGCCTACCGGCGGCTCCTCGCGCGGCTGGGCTACAACCTCCCGCCCCTCCTCCTCCCGCGCCCGGCCCGGCCGCAGGAGCGGGAGAAGGCGCGAGAGGCGCTGGCGGCCCTCATGGCCGAGCGGGAGCGCATCATCCAGGGGATGCCGAGATCCTCCCAAGAAAAGGCCGCCCCGGCGGCGGCGGCGTCATGGGGGGAGTTCGCCGTGGGGCTCGCCCTGGCGGCGGGCGCCCTCTTCATCGCCCTCGTCTTCGCCGCCGTGCTGTGGACCTCCCTCGCCCACCGGGACTGGCTCCCCGTCCCCCTCGCCCTGGCCGCCCTCGCCCTGGGCGTCTTCCTCGCCGCCTACGGGATCGAGCGGGCCGCCACGGCGCGAGGGCTCGACCTCTTCGGCTCCCTCGCCCCCTCGCGCCTCATCGAGGAGGCCGCGACGAAGGACTTCCCGCGCTTCGTGCGGTGTCCGTAGCGCCGCCCCTCCGTCCTATCGGGGTGGTGAGCCTGTCGAACCGCCGAGGTAGCGGTTCATCTCCCGGATCTGCTTCTCGAGCTTCTCGATATGCCCCCCCAGGCGGAGGGACTCGCGCCGGGCGCGGGCCTCGACCTCCACCATGTAGGCGAGCACCTTCTGCCACTGGCCGGGGAGGAAGCACACCCGCGGCGCGCCCTCGCCCGGCAGCAGGCCCGCGATCACGTCCAGGGGAAGGAGGGGGTGGCGCTCGGGCGGTAGCCCTGCGGAGGGGGGCCGCGCCGGAAGAGGGAAGGCCCGCGCCGCCGGGGCGGGGGCGGATCCCGCGCATCCGGCGAGAAGGACGAGAAGAAGGAGCGCCGGGGCGGCGGTCATTCGAATCTTTTCAAAACCGTCTTTTCGGATCATTTCACGACGGTTCCTTCGGCTCCGCCCCGGGGGGCGCCCCTGTCGAACCTCCGAAAAAGCGTTGGGTCTCCTCCACCAGCTTCGCTGCGTCATCGGCCTCATGAATCCTCCTCCTCGCCTCGTCCGCCTCCTCGTCCACCCGCTCGACGGCCTCCGCGGTCCGCGCATCCACCTCGGCCCGCTCCTCCGCGATGCGGCCCGCCGTCTCGGCCCACCGCTCCGCCTCCAGGGCCCGCCCGCGCCACTCGTCCCGCGCCCGGGCGGCCCGCCGGCGGCGGAAGCGCTCGATCAGCGCCCAGGCGAGAAGCCCCCCGCCCAGGGCGAGGGCCGCCCCTCCGGCGAGGGCTCCGGCCGGCCCGAGAAGGGAGGCCGCGAGCCCGCCGATGAGACTCATCCGGAGGCCGCTCCCGCCCCGCCCTTTCCGTTGCGCTTGTGGTTGAAGGCCGAGAAGGCGCGCCCGGCGATGCAAAGGCCGAGGTAGCCCAGGGCGAACTCGGTCGAAACGGGCCCCGCCCACGCCTCGCGCACCAGGACGAAGCTCACCACCAGGAAGGCCAGCCAGCCCATCACCTTCGTCTGGGAGGTCCGGCCGGACTCGTCCATCACCAGGTTTCGGATGGTCATTTGGATTCCCCTCATTTCGCTCGGGATGGCGAGCCCGCCGAGGCGGAGGGCATCCATCCCATTGGATTCGGCGCGGCGATGCGCCTCCCGGCGCCCGCTCCCCGAAGGTAGCCCGCCGCCCTCCGGGCGGAGGTGCAGGAAATTCGGGCAGGTGCGGAGGAGAGAGTGGAGGAGGGGGGAAAGTGCGACGCCGCCGCCGTGAACGGCGGGGCCATCCGGATCGACGACCGGATTCCGCCCGGCGCGCTCACGCGCCACCGGGTGGCCGAGCTGTTCCTGTTCCCGAACCGGCTCTCCCGCCTCCGCCTCCGGGGAAAGACGCTGGCCGCCCTCCTCGATCGCGCGGCGGGACAGCGCGGGCGGGGCGGCTTCCTCCACCTCTCGGGGGTGCAAGTGGCCTACGCCCCCTGGGCGGCGAAGGGGCGGCGCGCGCGCGAGATCAGGGTGGGCGGCGCCCGCCTCGATCCGGACCGGGACTACACCTTCTGCACGCTCGACTATCTCGCCCGGGGCGGGGACGGCTACCGGATGCTGGCTTCGGAGGGAGCCCTGATCGAGGCCGACGCGGGAGATCCGCAGGAGATGCTCATCGGCCTCCTCCGCCGCCGGGGACGGGTGTCCCCCCAAGTCGAGGGGCGGATCCGCTTCCTGCCCCCGCCCGGCTCGGGCGCAATCGCCCCGCCCCCGCCCGCGAGACCCATTTCCAGGGGGCGCGGCCCGGTGGTAAAATAACGGACAAGGCGCGACGCGGGTGCGGGGAGCGGAGCGCGCCTCCCTGTGGGGACGAACCGGAGAATCGCTCTCACCGGCAGGATCAGCCGCCCCCGGCCATTGCGGTGGAGGGATCCGGTCCCTGCGCCGGCTATGTGCTTAAGGAGATGGGTGTGAAGAAGCTCGCCGTCGCCCTTGCCCTCGGAGCATCGCTGGCCCTGCTTCCGGTTTCCGCCTCCTTCCTCTCCCCGCCCGAGGCGGCCGCCGCCAAGCCGGCCGCCGCCAAACCGGCCAAGGGGGGAGGCTCGACCAACCCCGGTCTTTTCATTTTGGATCTGGTCGTCTTGCGGCCCGCCGCCATCATCGTCCTGGGGGGGGCGGTGATCACCTACCCCATCGTGGCGCTGGTAAGCCCGTTCTTCTTGGATGATTCGGATAAGTTCTCGCGCGACTGGGTGGGCGATCCCTACACCTACGCCATCGAGCGGCCGCTGGGGAAGTGGAAAGACCTGGAATAGGAAGCCGGCGCCGCGGAGGAGGACCGACTTGAAAAAAGCCATCGTGTCGCTTTTCCTGACGCTCGCCATCCTTGCGGCGCCCGGCGCCTCCTTCGCCCAATCCGAGGGGAAGGCTCCCGCGGCCCCGGTGGACACGACGCTCTTGGTCTACGACCTGCTGTTCGTCCGCCCGATCGCTCTCGCCGCCATCGTCGCGGGCGCGGCCCTCTACATTCCGGCGGCGGCGTTGACGCTGCTCGCGGGGAAGGACCTGGCCCCCTTGACGGAGCCCCTGCTCATCCGACCCTACGACTTCGGCATCGCGCGGCCCTTGGGCGAATTCGACTGAGGGGGCCGCCCTCCACCTTCCGGACCCCGCCCCTAGGGCAGGTTCGACTCCTTGTACTCCTCCCGCGGGGGGGAGAAGACGTCGAGCACCACGGCCTTCTCGCCTCGCGTGCGCCCGCCGTGCTCCACACCGCCCGGCGTGCACCAGAAATCCCCCGCCTTGCATTGCACCCACGCGCCGTCCTGGTACCGCTCCCACGCCCCCTCGAGGAGATAGCCCCACTGCTCGTTCGGGTGGCTGTGAATGGGCGCCTCGGTGTTCGGCTCGATGGTGACGATGGAGAGCATCACCCGCTCCCCGAAGAAGACGCGCGAGAAGACCCCGTCGGCCAGCTTGCGCGGGACGCCGGGCGCGTCGCTCCGGTAAAAGAAGGGCGGATCTCCTTGTCCTCTCTCGCTCATGGCGCTCCTCCGTCGCATCGATCCGGGGCGGCTCTCGCCGCCCACCGCCCGGGGGCCGGCCGCCGAGAGCCCCGCCCCCCGCAGGGGCGGAGCGGTCGCCGTCATATCTTTCGCGCGGGGTGACACTCCGCCACGTGGGGTGGCTGCCCCGCCGCCGGCATCTCCATGCGTGCGGCTCGGGCGCGAATATACCACCCGCCTCCCCGGGGCCGGAATGGTGGGCGGCGAGAGCCGCCCCGGCGAGAGCCGCCCCGGCGAAAGCCGCCCCGGCGAAAGCAGCCCCGGCGAAAGCAGCCCCGGCGGGCGCCGGGCGCCGCACGGGGTGGTCTCCGCCACCCCGTCCTCGAACAAAAGGTCCGAATATTCGGAGTTGGGGAAATTTACGGGGCCGCCGAATTTGACGCCGCCCGGCTTCTTGAATAAGATCCATCCCGCATGGAACGGCGCCGGACGCCGCCGGCAACGCGTTCATCTTAAGAGGGCCCGGCGCGCGGGAGGTTGCGCCCGCCCTCTTTGCCAGCACCCAAACGACCCTGCGGCCCTCCTTCGGAGGCGGGGTTCGCCCCCCCCGGAGCGAGGCGCCTCCTGCCCGGAGAGCGGGCGGAGCGCCCTCCCGGCGGGGGAGACTGTTTCCCGTTTTTCTCATCATCAAGGAGAGTAGACCGATGGCCTTCAAACTTCCGAGTCTCGACTACGCCTACGACGCCCTCGAGCCCCACATCGACGCGCGCACGATGGAGATCCACCACACCAAGCACCACAACACCTACCTCACCGGGCTGAACAACGCCATCAAGGGGAAGGACATCGAGAGCAAGAGCATCGAGGACATTCTCTCGAACATCTCCTCGGCGCCCGCCGACATTCAGGGGCCGCTGAACTTCGCCGGCGGCGGCTTCGACAACCATTGCATCTTCTGGAAGAACCTGAGCCCGAACGGCGGCGGCGAGCCGAGCGGCGCCCTGGCCGGCGCGATCGGCGACTTCGCCGCCTTCAAGGAGTCCTTCGGCAAGGCGGCCGCCACCGTCCAGGGGAGCGGCTGGGCCTGGCTGGCCACCAAGCCGGGCTCGGGCGCGGTCGAGGTCAAGAAAATGCCGAACCAGACGAGCGTGCGCACGGAGGGATTCGTCCCCCTGCTCGGCATCGACGTCTGGGAGCACGCCTACTATCTCAACTACCAGAACCGGCGTCCCGACTACATCGCCGCCTGGTGGAACGTCGTGAATTGGGACGACGTGGCCGCCCGGTTCGACGCCGCGAAATAAGGAGAGAGAGCACGATGGCGCTCAATGCGGGCGACGCCGCCCCCGACTTCGACCTCCCCCAGGCGCAGGGGGCGGGCGACAGCATCAAGCTGTCAGACTACCGGGGGAAGAAGAACGTTCTTCTGTGCTTCTACCCCTTCGACTTCTCGGCGGTGTGCAGCGAGCAGCTCCCCGGCTACCAGAGCCAGTCCGAGCGCTTCGAGAAGGCGAACTGCGAGGTGCTGGGCATCAGCGTGGACAGCCCCTTCTCCCACGCCGCCTGGGCCGAGAAGCACGGCATCCGCTTCCCGCTGCTCAGCGATTTCTTCGGGAAGAGCGCGGTGAAGGCCTACGGCCTCCTGCACGAGAAGGGGTTCAGCAACCGCGCCGTGATCCTCATCGACAAGGAGGGGAAGATCGTCCACATGGAGGTCGCCCCCTCCCCTCCCGAGCGGCCCGACGACGCCGCGCTGTTCGCCGCGGTGGAGGGGCTGAGCTGAGGGGCGCGTTCCCCGAAATTCCGCCCGGCGCGGGAGGAGAGAGATCTCCCGCGCCGGGCTTTTTTTGCGCCCCGGAGGGCCGGACGCCCTACCGGGGCGGGCGGTCCTCGGCTATCCTGCCCT
>JAZGDQ010000349.1:0-4617 GCA_036477985.1 bacterium | reverse complement strand
AGGTAGCGGATCCGCGATTCTTTCGGGCCGATGACGCGGACGTGGAGGGCGTCCTTCCGGTCCTTCAGGAAAATCTGCCCCCCCCAGCCGCCGATGACCAGGTTTCCGGGTTTATCGGCTTCCTCCTCCATGACGGCGCGCAGGTTCTCGCGCAAGGTCTCCCGGTTCACCCGGAAGAGGCGCTCGAAGAGGGAGGGCGGCCTGCCCTCGATCCGCTCTAAGACGATCTCCAGCCCCCGCCCGCGGAGCCTCGGGATCAACTCGTCGCGGAAGATGAAGCGGCCGCCGAGCCGCTCCGCGAGCTGGCGGGCCATTAGGATTCCGCCCGTACCGTATTGACGGGAAACCGTGACGATGGCCATGGGCGTCCTCCTTCTTGCTGCGCCTTCAGGCGCCCGCTCTCCGCGGAGCGGGTTGGAGGGCGGGGGGCGCTTCCGCGAAAGACCCCGCCTCGCCGGCGAGGCGCTCGAGCGAGATTCCCTCGAGAGCGTTGCGGCGGCCGCGCTGCATCTCGCGCATCAAGGCCGCCGGCCCGGACCCTTCCGGTGCGCCTCCCTCCTCTGCCGGCTCCTCCATCGCGTCGAAGATCTCCACCGCCGGAATCGAGGCCGTGTGGCGGGTCAGGATCAGGCGGCTGTCCCGCTTCGTTTCGGCGATGAGTCCGTATTCCTCCAGGCGTTGCATCGTAGTTTCCAGGATATACTCGGGAGCGTCCAGCGCCTCGGCGAGGGCGTCCAGGGTCCAGGCGGGCTCGGGGGTGGCCGAGCGGCGGGCGAGGGCCGTCATGGCGCGCAGGGCGAGGGCGAACCGATCGGCTCCGGCGGGCTCCTCCCCCTCACTCGGGCGCGGCATTCTCCTTCCCTGGAGGGTGGCCGCCAGCTCGGCGGCGTAGAGGACGACGCACCAGGTGAGGTAGAGCCACACCATGAGAACGGGGAACTGGGCCAAGGCGCCGTAGATCGCCTGTTGGCGGGAGAACCCGAACTGGAAGACCACGTAGGCCCACTGGAGGATGAACCACATCACTCCGCCCGTGACGCCCCCGATGACGGCGGGCCGCAGGCGGACGTGGGTGTTCGGCAGGATGATGAGCGCGAGGGTGAAGAGCACGATGGCGCCCGCCAGGGGGACGAGCCTGAGCGAGAGCGCCCCGGCGTCGAAGAAGACCCAGTGCACCCCGAGGGGGGCGAGCCAGTCGCGGATGCGGGAGATAACGGTTCCGCTCATGGTGATTCCGAGGAGCAGCGGCGCCAGGAGGATCATGGAGAAGTAGTCGGTGAACTTGCGGATGAGGGGCCGCTGATGCCGGACGCCGAAGATGGCGTTGAACGAGCGCTCCACCGTTCCCAAGGTGATGACCACGGTGACGAGAAAGGTCCCCAGCCCGATGGCGCCTATCGTCTTGGCGTTCACCCGCGAGACAAAGGAGATGATCGCCTCCTGGGCCTCGAACGAGGTGGTCGGGGCGAAGTTCTGGATGAGGAAGCCGAGCAGATCCTCGTGGAAGCCCAGCCCGCGCAGCATGGCGAAGGCGAAGGCCAGGATGGGCACGATGGAGAGCATGGTGGTGTAGGTGAGGCCCGCCGCGCGCAGGGGGGCCTGATCCGCCCGGAAGCCCCGGAGTGCTAGAATGGCCGGGCGGAGCGCCGCCGGGGCGCGTTCGAGGAGCGCGGATCGGTTTTTCCACGCCTGGGAAAACTGGGCCGGAAACCCTTCGATGTCCGCCACGCCGCCTCCGCGAGAGGGCGCCTCCGGCCGCAAGGGGCTCCGGGCCGCGCCAGAGGGGTGAGCTTTTCGTACAATCGCCCGTGCAGGGAATGATCCCAGGTTGCCTCCCTCTTCGCAAGGGAGGGGTTTCGGGGGCCGCCCCCGGGGAGGCGGGAATGCCGGTTTCACCCGATGAGCTTCTCCTGCGGTTGGGGGTTCACACCCCCCTCTACGCCGCCGACGAGAGGAGCATCTTCGCGGCCTTGAACGACAAGGACGGCGGGGTGTTCTTCGCCGTGGACCGGGAGAGCGGGAACTTCCGCTGGCGGGTGGAGAACGCCTCGGGCTGGGCCGTGGCCTCTCCCCTCATCTGGGAGGATCTCTTCATCATCGGGACGAGCACGGCCGAGATGCGCAGCCGCCGGGAGGAAGGCGCCGCCCTCGCCACGGTGGACTGGAAGCGCGGCGGCGCGCTCTACTCCTTCGAGGCCGCAGACGGGAAGGTCCGCTTCTGGGACGAGCGCACGGGGATCGTCCGCGAGACCCCGCGCGTGGAGGAAGGGGTCCTCATCGTCGAGGGCGAGATTCGAACGGGGGGCTTCCGGGAGGAGGCGCCCTGGTCCGTCTCGGCCCGTGTGGAGAGCCGGTTCGCCCTCCCGGGCGGGCGCCTCCTCGGCCGCCGGGTGCGGGGCGAGGCCCCCCCGGACTACTTCCCCGGAGAGCCCGCGCCCGCCGGCTGGGACTGAGCTTTTCGGTTAGCGCCGCTTTTGCCGCAGCTCCCGGGCCATCTTCAGCGCGTTCTGCGGGACGAGCTGGGGGCGGAACCACTTTGCGTACTCATCCATGCGCACGCGCGCCGAGGCCTTCACGGGGGCGCCCTCCCGGCGCAGGGCGGCCGCCGTGCGGCTGCGCAGGCGGGTGAGGTAGCCCTTCACGTCGTCCACGATCCCGGTCCCGCGGGGGGGAATCGGGCCGTGGCCGGGGACGATGCACCGCGCCGGGAACTTCTTCAGCAGCGGGAGGGCCTGGAGCCAGTTCTCGAAGTTGCCGAGGCGGGCCACCGGGTGGGTCCGGTGGTTGAGGAGATCGCCCGAGAAGAGCACCCGCTCCTCGGGCATCCACACGACGGAGTCCCCCCTCGTGTGGCAGTGGCCGATGTAGATGATCTGGAAGATGCGCCCGCCGTAGCGGACGGTGAGGAGGTCGTCGAAGGTGACCATGGGCGGCTCGACGCCGAGCTTGCCGACCAGGTGATCCACCTTCGGGCCGCGCCCCAACATCTGCTTCACCCAGGTTCCGGCGTTGTATTCGCGGAGCATCTCCTCGCGGACGACTTCGCAGCCGAAGGAGACGGCCCCCTTCGCGTGGTAGTAGCCGTTGTCCGAGGTGTGGTCGAAGTTGTGATGGGTGTTGAGGAGGAGGCCGGGGCTCTTCCGGGTGATGCGGCGCGCCCCGGCGAGGAAGCGCTTGCGCGCCCGGATGTCGTTGTCGATCACGACGGGCTTGTCGTCGGTGAGGACGAGGGTGAAATTCGTCCTCCCCCCTCCGCCGACGAACGTGTGAATTCCCTTGGTCACCTCCACGAATCCTTCCGTTTTGGCGGGAGCCGGCAGGACCTTGACTCGACGTGCCATCACCACCTCCTTGCGGCCGGTTTGAGGGAGCGGGTATGTTATGGACTCATTGGGAGTGGAAGCTATCAGAGGGCTCCGGCCGGTACAACGGACGGAGGGGAAGGGAGGCGGCCCCGCCGGGGACGCGGCTGCATGAGCGGATTCTCCGCCTTGATCGGCCTGGAATGCTCGCGGACGGGAGCGCGCCTTCCGGCCGGCCGGCTTCAGAACCTGAGCGGGGCGGGCGCGCCCCTCCTCGCGCGCTACGACCTGGAGGCGGCGGCGCGGACCCTGCGGCTCGAGGCCATGGGGGAGAGGCCCTCGGGGATGTGGCGTTACCACGAGGTGCTTCCCGCGCCTGCGCCCGAGGCGATCGTCTCCCTCGGGGAGGGGATGACCCCCCTCCTGGAGGTCCCGCGGCTGGGGGGCCGCTTCGGGGTCCGCCGCCTTTTCATCAAGGACGAAGGGCAAAACCCCACCGGGAGCTTCAAGGCGCGGGGCCTCTCGGTCGCCGTCACCATGGCCCGCCTCCTGGGGGCGGAGAAGGTGGCGATTCCCAGCGCGGGAAACGCCGGCGCGGCGGCGGCGGCCTACGCCGCCCGGGCCGGGCTCGAGGCCCACGTCTTCCTTCCCGAGGGGGCCCCGCTCGTCCACCGCGCCGAGTGCGCCCTGGCGGGGGCGGAGGTGACGCTGGTCGCGGGCGATCTCCCCGAGTGCGGCGCCGCCCTCGCGCGGCGGAAGGAGGCCGAGGGATGGTTCGAGCTCTCCACCTTCAAGGAGCCCTACCGCGCCGAGGGGAAGAAGACCATGGCCTACGAGCTGGCCGAGCAGACGGGCGGGGAGCTCCCCGGCGCCATCCTCTACCCGACCGGAGGGGGCACGGGCCTCGTCGCCATGTGGAAGGCCTTCGGCGAGATGGAGGCCCTCGGGTGGATCGGCCCGCGGCGGCCGCGCATGATTAGCGTTCAGGCCGAGGGGTGCGCCCCCATCGTCCGCGCCTTCGAGGCCGGGGAGGAGCGGACCGCCCCCTGGCGGGAGCCGAGGACGCGGTTGCCGGGCCTGCGGGCGCCCGAAGTGCTGGCCGGAGATCTCTGCCTTCGGGCGAGTCGGGAGAGCGGGGGACCGGCCGTGGCCGTATCGGACGAGATGGCCTTCGCGGCCCAGCGCGAGGCGGCGGCGGCCGAGGGGGTTCTGATCTGCCCCGAGGGGAGCGCCTGCCTGGCCGCCCTTCGGCCCCTGCGCGAGCGGGGGGACCTGGAGGCGGACGAGCGCGTCGTCCTCTTCAACACCGCCTCCG
>JAZGDQ010000348.1:0-5915 GCA_036477985.1 bacterium | reverse complement strand
GTGGAGGAAGCGCGCGGTCCGCAACACCCGCTCCCGGGCGTCCCCGGCTCCCGCGAGGCGCGCCCGCAGCGCCTCGCCCATCTCGTCGAGCGCCCGCGCGCACTCCCCCATGTCCTCCAGGGGGTGGGGATGCCGGGGCATTTCATCGTCATGCACGCGGGGCCGGGGGAGCCGGTCTACCTCGAGCCCTTTGGCGGGGGGCGGATCCTCGGGGAGGCCGACTGCGCCGCCGTCGTCAAGGAGATGGGCTACCACTTCGACCGCCGCTTCCTGCGGGAGACGCCGGCGCGGCGCATCCTCGAGCGGATGCTGAACAATCTGATCGGAATCTTCCGGCGGGAGGGGGACGAGGAGCGCTCCCGCCAGCTTCTCCGCTACCGCGAGATCGTCCAGAGCGGATAGAGATTTCCCGCCAGACGGAGATTGCGGTGCGGGGAGGATGAACGGGGGATGGATGCGGCCCGCGGCATGCGGCGGGCTTCACAAAACGAATTCACCCATGAGAGGAGGAAGGCATGGAAGATATGAAAAAAGCCGCAGAGAACCTTTTCTTCGGGGGACAGCCGACCTCGGACGATCTCAAGAAACTCGCGGCGGATGGATTCAAGACCGTCATCAACATGAGGTTGCCCGAGGAGGAGTCGGATCTGTCCCCCGATCAGGCGAAGGCGGAGGCCGAGGCGCTCGGGATGCGCTACCTGAGCCTTCCGGTGTCGGTGGGAAGCATGGACGACGCGGCCGTCCAGCGGGTGCACGAGGCGCTCCAGTCGGCCAAGAGCGACGGGCCGGTTCTCCTCCACTGAAGGAGCGGAGGGCGAGCCGGGATTTGCTCGCTGGCGCATCTGGCGGATGAGAACGAGTGGACGGCCGAGCGGACTTTCCAGGCGGCCGGGGACATCGGCTTCGACTGGAGGAAGACGCCCCTGGCGGAGTTTTTCGAAGACTACATGAAGCGCCGGGGGGGCTGATCGATTGCGCGCCTGGAAGCGAAGAGCCCGGGGGGGCTCGGCTGCGCCTCCCCGGGCTCTTTTTGCTTCCCCGCACGCGGGGCTACTCGTCCGTCACGCAGCCCTCCGAGGCCGAGGAGACGCACCTGGCGTACTTCAGCAGCGTCCCCCGCTCGGCCCGCAGGGGCGGCTCGCTCCACCGCGCCCGGCGCTCCTCGATCTCGGCGTCGGGGACGTTCAGCGTCATGGTGCGGCCCACGGCGTCGATGGTGATGGTGTCGCCGTTCTCGACGAGGGCGAGGAGGCCCCCGTTCTGGGCCTCGGGCGTGACGTGGCCGACGACGAAGCCGTGGGTTCCCCCCGAGAACCGCCCGTCGGTGATGAGGGCCAGATCGTTCCCGAGCCCCACGCCGATAATGGCGGCCGTCACCGTGAGCATCTCGCGCATCCCGGGCCCTCCGCGGGGCCCCTCGTAGCGGATGACGATGACGTCGCCTTTTTTGATTTCGCCCCGCTCGAGTCCTCCCAGGGTGTCCTCCTCGGAGTCGTAGACCCGGGCGGGGCCCTCGAAGCGCTCCCCCTCCTTGCCGGTGATCTTGGCGACCGCGCCCTCGGGCGAGAGGTTTCCGTAGAGAATCTGAAGATGCCCGGTTTTCTTGATGGGATTGGAGACGGGGAAGATCACCTTCTGCCCTTCCTTTAGGCCGGGCGCGACCTCGAGGTTCTCGGCCAGGGTCTTGCCCGTCACCGTGAGGCAGCCGCCGTGGAGCAATCCCGCCTCCAGGAGCATCTTCTGCACGGCCGGAACGCCGCCCACGTCGTGGAGGTCCTCCATCACGTACTTCCCGCTGGGCTTGAGGTCGGCGAGGTAGGGCGATTTGTCGCTGATCCGCTGAAAATCGTCGATGTTCAGCTCCACCTCGATCGTCTTGGCGATGGCGATGAGGTGCATGACGGCGTTGGTCGAGCCGCCCAGCGCCATGATGATGGTGATGGCGTTCTCGAAGGACTCCTTCGTCATGATGTCCTTGGGCTTGATGTCGTTTTCCAGGAGGTTGTAGATGGCCTCGCCCACGCTCAGGCACTCGGCCCGCTTGCTCTCGCTCATGGCCGGGTTGGAGGAGCTGTAGGGAAGGGACATGCCCAGCGTCTCGATGGCCGAGGACATGGTGTTCGCCGTGTACATTCCGCCGCAGGCCCCCCCGCCGGGGCAGGAGTGGCGGATGACGCTCTGGAGGCGCTCCTCGTCGATCTGATCGCTGATGAACTCGCCGTAGGCCTGGAAGGAGGAGACGATGTCGAGCTTCTCCCCGTCCAGGAATCCGGGGCTGATCGTCCCGCCGTACACCATCAGGCTCGGCCGGTTGAGCCTTCCCATCGCGATGAGCGAGCCCGGCATGTTCTTGTCGCAGCCGGGCAGGGTGACGAGGGCGTCGTACCACTGGGCGCTCACCACCGTCTCGATCGAATCGGCGATAATCTCGCGCGACTGGAGGGAGTATTTCATCCCCTCGGTGCCCATCGAGATGCCGTCGCTCACCCCGATGGTGTTGAAGATGAGCCCCACCATCTTCTTCCCCTCGTTCACGCTCTGCTTGACGAGCTTGGCCAGGTCGTTGAGGTGGAAGTTGCAGGTGTTCCCCTCCCACCACATGCTGGCGATCCCGACCTGGGGGGATTTCATGTCCACTTCGTCCAGGCCGGCCCCGTAGAGCATGGCCTGGGAGGCGGCCTGGGAGGGCGGCTCCGTGATGCGCCGGCTATACTTGTTCAGTTGCCCGTTCGTCGCCATTTCGATCTCCTCCGGCAAGGGCCGCGGCCGGCCGGGGAATTCCCGGACCCGCTCAATTGTGGAAAGACTGCGATTTCAAGCGATTGCGCGAACATAGTGCACCCGATCCCCCGGATCTACGCAAGGGGCTATGAGGGAGAATGGGCGCGGGGCGGGGCGAGCACCTCCCCCGCGCGCGCGGGGCGCGGCCTCCATTTCCGCCGGAGGGGGAAGAGAGAGAGCCTCCCCTCCTCCTGGTGCGCATCCGGAGGCTCCGGCCGAAGGGGGAGGGCCGGTAAAAACCCTTGTCCGCGGCCGGGCGGAGGCACTTCCTCCAGGGGCCGGGAAGGCGCGGCCCGCTGGAGGGCTTCGAGCAGGCGTCGAGCGGGTCTGCGCCGGCGGCCACCTCGAGGCCGTCCGCGTAGCCGTCCCCGTCGGAGTCGGGGTGGCGCGGGTTCGTCTTCAGGAAGAGGGCCTCCTCCCCGTCGCTGAGGAGGTCGCCGTCCTGGTCGTAGCGCAGGGGGCTCGTCCCGTAGCGCCGCACCTCGAGGCCGTCGGAGAGGCCGTCCCCGTCGGTGTCGGCGTTGGAGGGGTTCGTCCGGTAACGGCGCGTCTCGGTGAGGTCGGTGAGGCCGTCCCCGTCGCTGTCCACGCACTCGCCCGCCTTCGAGCGCGATTGGGCCGAGAGGAGGGCCCGGCGCGCCCGGACGATGAAGCGGGAGAGCTGATCGAGGCGGGCCGTCTTCTTCTCCTCGACCGCCTGGTAGACGGCGAAGCGGGTGACGGCGAACCGGACCGGGGCGCAGAGCTCGAGGTCGCCCTTCCCGTCGGCCTCGTCGAAATCCTTTACGAGGAGGTCGAATTCCTTGTAGATGGATTGGCGCAGGTGCTTCACCGCCTCCGGGGTCGCGGTTTCGTCAAGGAGGAAGCCCGCGCAGCCGGCGAGGAGGCCGGAGGCGAGGAGGAGCAGGATCGGAGCCAGGCGTTGCATGATGGGCGGTTCCTCGCTCCTGGGCGCCCGCGGGCGCCCGCGCTGGGGGCGCGCTGGGGGCCGCCCCGGGGCCGTATCCGATGCGCCCCCACCATATCATCATCCGCCGGGCCGCCCACAGGGGCCGATCCCTCCCCGTGGGGGATTCTTCCTTGCGGGACGCTGAACGGACGAAGGAGCGCGGGGATGGAGAATCGCCAAATCGCCCGGGCCGCCGAGTGGATCCGCGGCGCCCGCAGGACGGTCTGTCTGAGCGGGGCGGGCATCAGCACCGAGAGCGGCATCCCCGACTTCCGCTCCCGGGGGGGAATCTGGGACCGCTTCGATCCCCGCGACTTCGAGATCCGCCGCTGGACGGGGTCCGAGGAGGTGCGGCGGAGGTACTGGGCGATGACGCGGGAGGGCTATCCCCGGGTGCGCGACGCCCGGCCCTCGGCCGGCCACGAGGCCCTCGCGCGCCTCTCCCGGGCGGGGCGGCTCTCCCTCCTCGTGACCCAGAACACCGACGGCCTCCACCAGAAGGCGGGCCACGACCCGGAGGCCATCGTCGAGATGCACGGGACGAGCCACGCCTGCGTCTGCCTCGGGTGCGGGGCGAAGGTCGCGCGCGAGGGGGTGCAGGCGCGCGTGGAGGCGGGCGAGGCGGTTCCCCTCTGCAGAGAGTGCGGGGGCTTTCTCAAGCCCGACGCCGTTTTCTTCGGCGAGAAGATCCCCGAGGAGCGCATCGCCCGCGCCGTGGCGGGGGCCGAGTCGGCCGACGCCTTCCTCGTCGTGGGCTCCTCCCTCACGGTGCGGCCGGCCGGGGCGCTGCCCGAGCGCGCCCTCCTGGCCGGGGCGCGGCTCATCATCGTGAACGAGAGCCCGACCCGGCTCGACGCCAAGGCGCACGCCCTCCTGCGCGGGAAGGCGGGGGAGATTCTCCCCGCCCTGGTGGAGGCGGCCCTGGGCTGGGGGCGGCGCGCGGAGGGGCCCGAATCCCCTCTCCGGCATGACCCTTCCCCCGCCCCTGTGGTACCTTTCGGCCCACTGAC
This sequence comes from bacterium, assembly GCA_036477985.1. Classification (GTDB taxonomy): domain Bacteria; phylum UBA8248; class UBA8248; order UBA8248; family UBA8248; genus JAZGDQ01. The sequence continues at coordinate 1,175 of JAZGDQ010000348.1, read as the reverse complement.
TATCGAGAGCGCCCCCGGCCCTCGCGCGCCCCCGCAGGAGAGAAGGTTCCGCCCCCATGCCCGAACGCATCACGCCCGAGATCGCGGCCCTCGCCGGTGAGAAGTTCGGGCCCTACCGGGTGCGCGTCGAGGCGGGGGCCATCCGCAAGTTCGCCGACGCCGTCGGGGACTCGAACCCCGCCTACCGGGGGGAGAACCCGATCGCCCCGCCCTCCTTCGCCACCACCTTCCGGCCCGAGGGGCCCTATCCGGACGTGCCCGAGGGATTCGGGGACGTGGGCCTGCACGCCTCCCAGGCCTATGAGTTCGAGCGCCCCCTGCGGGCGGGGGACGAGCTGGACGTCTCCTTCACCATCTCCCGGATCTACGAGAAGAGCGGGGCCTCGGGCGACCTCGTCTTCATCGAGCGCGAGTATGCGTTCGCCGACGCCCGCTCGGGCGAGCGCGTGGGGGGCGGCTCGTGGGTCTCGATCCGCAGGTTCAACAAGTGAGGCGCGCGCCGTGACCTACCGGGCCGGGGACGCTCTTCCCGAGATGGTGAAGCCGCCCGTCACCCGGGTGCAGCTCGTCCGCTACGCCGGGGCGAGCGGGGACTTCAACCCCATCCACTTCGACGACGAAGCGGCCCGGGAGCGGGGGCTGGAGGGCGTCATCGCCCACGGGATGCTCTCGATGGCCTTCCTCGGCCAGTTCGTCGAGAGCATCTTCGGGGGAGGGTCCGTCCGCCGCCTGGAGGTGAATTTTAGGGGGATGGTCCGCCTCGGGGACGTCATCACCTGCCGGGGGGAGGTGGCCGAGGTCCGCGAGGCCGGGGGGCGCTCCCTCGCGGCGTTAACCCTCGAGGCGGTGAACCAGGAGGGCGCCGCCGTCACCCGGGGCGCGGCCGAGGCGTGGCTGGAGGAGCCCTCCGGGTGATCCGCCCGAATTCCCGCCTCCGCTTGATAGATTCGCCCGGTTTCGGCATCGTGGCATCTTCCTCGCCCCCTCCCGTGGGGATGGGCCGGGCGCCACCCCCCGGAGGCCGGGGCCCCCCTCGGGGGGCGGAAGCGGCCGTCTGGGAGAGCGACGGGCGCCGTCAAAGATATCAGGGCTTTCGAAAAGTCGCCGGACATGATGAGAAAGGGGGATGACATTGGCCGAGCATGAGCTGATCGCAGGCGTGGACAACGTGCACT
>JAZGDQ010000347.1:0-10645 GCA_036477985.1 bacterium | reverse complement strand
CGGGGCGGCATGCACCAAGCGGGGCGGTCCCAGGCTGGGCGGCATGCACCAAGCGGGGCGCCCCCCGGCGGGGTGGCGGCCCAAGCGGGGTGACGGCCCAAGCGGGCCGTCCAGAAGGGGAGGGGAGCGTGCGAATCCGCGATCACATGCTCGAGGGGGAGGGGGTCTCTCACCGGGAGACGCCCAACCGGGGGGGGATCATCACCCCCCGCTACCTCGTCTTTCACTACACGGCGGCCCGCAGCGCCGAGAGCGCGGTCGAATGGCTCTGCCGCCCCGAGGCGCGGGCCTCGGCCCATCTGGTGGTCTCCCGGGAGGGCGGGGTCGTCCAGCTCGCCCCCTTCGACGTGCGGACCTGGCACGCCGGGCGGAGCCGCTGGCGGGGCGAGGCGGGGCTGAACCGGTGCACCATCGGCGTCGAGCTGGACAACGCGGGAAGGCTGAACCGGGCGGGCGGGAGATACCTATCCTGGTTCCAGGCCGAATACCCGGGGGAGGAAGTCCTCCGCGCGCGCCACAAGAACGAGGGGGCGGCGGCGTTCTGGCACACCTACACCGAGGTGCAGATCGGGCGCGCCCTCGAGCTGGCCCGCCTCCTCGCGCGCACCTACGCGCTCGAGGACATCCTGGGGCATGAGGACATCGCCCCGGGGCGCAAGTCCGATCCCGGCCCGGCGTTTCCCCTCGACTCCATCCGCGCGGCGGCCCTGGGAAGGGCGGACGGGGAGGATGCGGAGGGGGAGGTGGAGGAGGAGGGGGAAGAGGGAGATGACGGCGCCGGCCTTCGGGTCGCGGCCGAGGCGTTGAACATCCGCACGGGGCCGGGGACCGGATTCGGTCTCGCCGCCCGCCCCCTCCCGCGCGGAACCCGGCTCAACCTCCTGGAGCGGCGGGGGGGCTGGAGCCGGGTGGAGCCGGAGGACCCTCCCCGCGCCGAGGGATGGGTGGCCACCCGGTTCCTCAGCATGGGGGGGAAGCCTATCGCCTGACGCGCCCCTCTCCCTTCTCCTTCCTTCTTCTCGAATGCGGGATGCCTCCTCCCCGGCGAGGGTCTATATTGTGATACACCCATCGCCGCGGCGGCCCCCGGGCCGGCCTCATCACGCACCCGGGGGCGGAACGCCCGCGCGATCCGCGATTCAGAGGAGGAAGAACCATGGCCGAGTCGATTCGAGCGGTGGACTACTACTACGTCTCCTCGCCCGACAAGCCCGGCGCCGGGGCGGGAGTCCTGGGCGCGCTTCGGGATGCCGGGGTGAACCTGCTGGCCGTCCACGCCTTTCCGAGCGGGCGGCGCGTCCAGGTGGACATCGTGCCCGAGGACGCGAAGGCGTTCCTCAAGGTGGCGCGCCGGGAGAAGTTCAAGCTGAGCCGGAAGAAGAAGGCCTTCCTCGTCGAGGGGGGCGATCGGATCGGGGTCCTGGCGGAGATTCTGGAGAAGGTCGCGGCGGCCGGGATCAACGTCACGGCGGCGACGGCCCTCACCGCGGGCCGCAGCCGCTACGGGGCCATCTTCTGGGTGAAGCCCAAGGATCAGCGCCGGGCGGCCAAGGTTCTGGGCGTCTAGGAGGCCGGGGCGGTCCGCGCCCCCTGCTTTTGGAGATCCATCTCCATGAAGATCGCCCCCTCCACCGGGTCGGCGCCGTAGGGGGGGATCTCGGTGAAGCCCAACGCGCGGTAGATCGAGAGGGCCTCCTTCATCGAGGGCAGGGTGTGGAGGCGCATGGCTCGGTAGCCCATCTCCCGCGCCTTCTCGATGATGTCCCGCGCGCACCGCTTCCCCAGCCCCATTCCCCGGAATTCGGGGCGGATGAAGAGGCGCATCATCTCGCAGGCGTCGCCGCCGATTCGGCGAAGGCCGACGCAGCCGCCGATCCGGTTCTCCATGCGCGCCAGGCGGACGAGCAGAAGAATCCCGTGGGGAGGGCTGTAGATCTTCGAGAGGTCCCGCAACTCGGCCTCGAAGTCCTGGAATCAGACCTCAACTCCGAGGGAGTCGTGGTACTCGCGCAGCAGGGCGTGCGCCTCGGAGATTTCGGTGTCGGCTCTCAGGTACTCGACCATGAACGTGGGCCTCCATGAATGCCCCCGGGCGGCTCGCGTGACGGGGGGATTCTACCCGAAGGCGCGCCGGCGAATCCACGCGCCTGTCGGCGCGCCCGCGTTTTTGGAATGATGGACTCGCCGCTGCCGCCCCGGTTTGGCAGGGAGGTTTCGCCGTTGAACGCGATGAGGCCGCTCCCCCCCCTCCTTCTCTGCATCCTCTTCCTGGCCGCCGCTGTCTTCCCTTCCGCCGCGGCCGCCGTTTCGGGCGGGGAGGGGCGTGATCCCTCCGCGGGGCGGCATCCCTCCGCGGGGCGGTCCCCCTCCGCGGGGCGGTCCCCCTCCGCGGGGCGGCATCCTCTCGCGGGGCGAATCCACGCGCCCGCCGAGGGCCGCTTCCTCACCGAGGGGGAGCTGATCCGCCGCATGGGCCGCGCCCGGGTGGTCCTCCTCGGCGAGAAGCACGACAACCCCGTCCATCACCGCCTCCAGGCCCGCCTCCTCCGCGCCCTCCTCCGCCTCGGGCGCAGGCCCGCCCTCGCCTTCGAGATGTTCCCGCGCACGGCGACGCCCGCCCTCAAGGCCCACCTCTCCCAACCGGGGGCGGATCTCGCCCGCGTGCCCGCGATCGTGGGCTGGCGCACGCAGGGATGGCCCGACTGGAAGATGTACGCCCCCCTGGTGGAGATCGCCGCCGGGGCGGGGCTCCCTGTCATCGGGACCGACCTCTCGCGCGCCGTCACCCGCCGGGTGGCGCGCGGCGGCTTGGCGGCCCTCCCGCCCGGCCTGGCCCGCGAGCTCGCCCTCGGCCCCCCCGGGGCGCGCCACCGCGCCCGCGTTCTCGATGCGCTCCACCTCTCCCATTGCCGCGTCGTTCCCCGCGCCTCCCTCGGCGGGCTCTACGACGCCTGGCGCGCCCGCAACCGCGCCATGGCCCTTTCCCTGCGCGCGGCCCTCGCCAACGGATCGGAGGGCGCCGTCCTCATCACCGGGTCGGGGCACGCCGACCGCGCGACCGGGGTTCCGCCCGAGATGGCGGACCTCTCGCCCGGCATCTCCCAATTCTCCCTCGCCTTCACCGAGGTCCGGGAGGACATGAGGCGGGCGGCCGACTACGGGGGGGAGGGCGCTTTCGACGCCCTCTGGTTCACCCGGCGCCGCGAGCGGGAGGATCCCTGCCGCAAGCACCGCCGCCAGCTCGAAAGGCTCCGGGATCGGCGCTGAGCCGTGCGGCGGGGCCTTCCGGCCGGTTTGTGGTATGATCCCCCCGTGGCCGGAGCCTCTTTCGCTCATTTGCGCCCCTTTACGGGGCGATGGGACATATAGCGGTGAACGTCGTATTCATCTCGCCTCCCGAGACCCATTCCATCGAGAACTCCCTGCCGGAGCAGATCCAGCAGGGGGGAGGGGTCTATCCCAAGCTGGGCCTTCTCTACGTGGCCTCCTACTTCGAGCACGCCACCGGGCTCAAGACCGACTTCATCGACGCCCCGGCCCTGGGGATGGACTACGAGCGGCTCGAGGAGGAGATCCGCCGGCGGCCGATCGACATCGCCGGCATCAGCGTCCTCACCTTCAACCTCATCGATTCGTGCAAGGCGGCCGATCTCGTCAAGAAGCACCACCCCGGGGCGAAGGTCGTCTTCGGGGGCCATCACGCCAACTATTATCCCGGCGAATCGGTGGTCCTGCCCCAGGTCGACTACGTCCTCACGGGCGAGGGCGAGATCTCCTTCACCCTCCTGGCGCAGGCCATCGATCGGGGCGAGCGCCCGGAGGATCTGAACGACATTCCGGGCCTGAGCTGGGCCGAGGGGGATGAGGTGCACATCTGCCCCTCGCGGGGGGAGGCGGGCGATCTGAACGCGCTCCCCTTCCCGGCGCGCCACCTCATCAACCTGCGCAACTACAACAACCTCATCGGCGCAAGCGACATGACGGCCACCATCCAAACCTCGCGCGGCTGCCCCTTCGCCTGCACCTTCTGCGACATCCGCCGCACCGAGTTCCGCTACCGGGAGCCGGCGAACGTGGTGGACGAGCTCGAATTCCTCCTCGATCAGGGCATCGATGATTTCTTCTTCGTGGACGACACCATCACCATCCGCAAGAAGCGGGTGCACGAGATTTGCAGCGAGATCGTGCGGCGGGGCCTGAAGATCCAGTTCAAGATCAGCTCGCGGGTGGACTGCATCACCGAGGATCTGCTGCGCGACCTGCGCCGGGCGGGCTGCTACCGCATCCACTACGGGGTCGAGAGCGGCACCCAGCGCCACCTCGACTACATGGAGAAGGGAATCACCCCCGACCTCGTGCGCAAGGTGTTCCGCCAGACGCGGGCGGCGGGAATCGGCAACTACGCCTATATGATGATCGGAATCCCGGGGGAGACGCGCGAGGAGATGGAGCGCACCTTCGACTTCGCCGTCGAGCTCGACCCCGACTACTGCCAGTTCTCCATCTGCACGCCCTATCCCAAGACGGCCCTGTACGAGGGGATGCTCCGGGACGGGATCATCCCCTACGACTACTGGCAGGAGTTCGCCGAGCGCCCCTACGAGGGCTTTCGGGTGAAGTTCTGGAACCCGGACTTCAGCGAGGAGGAGCTGCGCGAGATCCAGCAGGGGGGCCACCGGAAGTTCTACGGGCGGGCGCGGTTCATCCTCCGCGAGATCGGGCGCGTGCGCTCCCTCGTCGACTTCCGGCGGAAGGCCGCCATGGGCGCGAGCCTCCTCCTCCGGCGCCGGAAGCGCGCCGCCGCGGCCCTCTAGCCGCCCCCCTGTTTTTCCCCTTCCGCAGATTCATCCTTCCCCTCCGGCCGCTCCGGCGGCGACTCCTCCAGCGCGATGTGGCAGGCGAGGTCGCTCACCCGCTTGGAGAGGATGGTGAGCTGGACCGAGAAGTAGACGAGGATGAAGGCCATCCCCGCCATGATGAGGAGTATCCACGCCTGCTGGGCGTCGGGCGCTCCCGTCATCCAGCGCAGGAGGGCCCAGAGGGGGGGGAGGTTCAGCGCGGCCAGCCCGGCGACGATGAGGATGAGCCAGGCGGCCGCGTAGCCCACGTACATCCGCACGCGCACGACGAGGTAGAGGGCGTAGGCCGCCAGCATCAGGCCCGTCAGGTTCCCGAAGAACAGAAAGGCGCGGCTCATCTCCCCCCCTCCTTCCCTTTGTCCAGCCAGGCGCGGATGACGGAGCAGAGAATCAGGGTGCCCGTGAGGATGGGATATTGCAGGAAGGAAAGCCGCCCGTACATCGAGGCGCCCGACTCCCGCTCGGCGAAGGCCGCCGGATGCTCGGCGATGCGGAAGCCGCGCATCCCCAGGTAGACGAGCGCCTCGGCGTGAATGTCGAGAAAATCCCCGTTGGCGATGAAGGGGAGGACGGCCGGTCCGATCGCCTTCATGCCCGAGGTCGAATCGGTGATCCGCTGTCCGGTGAGGCGGCTCGCGATGCGGCTGAAGAACTGGTTCCCCCAAAAGCGCCCGAGCGGGGCGCCCGGTGCGTTCCCGCCGCTGAAGCGGGAGGCGATGACGATGTCGGCGTCCTCGAGCTTCTCCAGCATGGGGCGGATGGCCGAGGCGGGATGCTGGCCGTCGGCGTCGAAGAAGACCGCCCGCCCGTAGCCGTTCGCGATGGCCCAGGCGCAGCCCACCTGGACGGCGCCCCGGTAGCGCAGGTTGCAGGGGAGATAGATCTGGCGGACGCCGAGCCCGTCGACGATCTCGCGCGTCGCGTCGGTCGAGTGATCGTTGACGACGAGGAGGTCCACGTCCTCGACCGTGCTGCGAAGGCCGGCGATGACGCGCGCGATGCTCTCCGCCTCGTTGTGGGCGGGGATGATGACGAGGGGAGGGCGGTCCGGGCTCACGCCGCGCCCTCCCCGTTGCGCCGGGCGAGGACGGTGACGATGTCGAAGGCGTTGAGGTAGACGGAGGGCCCGCGCTCGACGGCGGTGGAGGCGCCGCCGTAGAGGCGCCGAAGGGCGCGGCCGTAGATGGCGCTCAACTCGTCCTCGGGCGGGATGGGTTCGGTGAAGACGAGGCGGCAACCGAGGCAGCGGAGGATGGAGTAACCCTCCTTCTCGAAGAGGAGCCGGAAGTTCCGCCCCCCGCAGAGGTTGCACCTCCGGGCGGCGGCGGTTGCGTCCCCTTGCGCCAAGCGGTTTCCTCCAGAGCGAAAGAGTGGGTAGCATCGTCCAGACGGGTCCATCTTGCAAGCGCCGCGAAGCCGCGGGCGCCCGGCCGGAGAGGAGGAGGAGAGTGGGCAGGTTCGCGCGCCGCGCGGGTTGGGCGCTTTTGGCGGCTCCCTTGATCTTCCACTACCTCGAGCCGGCGGCCCGCCTGGACGCGCCGGGGCGGGTGGTCCTCCTCCACATCCTCCACCTTCTCCTCGCGGGGGGGATCGCGGGCCTCCTCTTCCTGAGCGGGCGGTGGGCCCTCGCCCGGGCCGGGCTGCTGCCCGAGGACGCCTGGGAGCGGGTCCTCCTCTCCACGGCGGCGGGCTTCCTCCTCGTCTCGGGCGCGCTCTTCCTCCTCGCGGCGGCGGGCGCGCTTCATTATCTGGCGGTCTGGATTCTCGCCGCCCTCGTCTGCGCGGGCGCTCTTCGCAGAGGAGGGGAGGATGCGCCCTCCGGCGCGGGAAGGGGGTCGCCCCTCCTTCCGCGCGCCCCGGCCGCGGCGGCCGCCTGGGGCCTGGCCGCCCTCCTGGGCCTCCTCTTCCTGGGCAGCCTGCTCGAGGCGCTGGCGCCGTCTCCGCAGTCGCCCGACGCGCTCGCCCACAACCTGGCCTACGCGCGCCTGTTCGCCGACGCCGGCGGCCTCCGCTTCACCCCCGAGAGCCCGCTCTTTTACGCCTTCTCGGGCTACTGGGAGCTCCTCCTCGCGGGGGCGGCCCTCTTCGTGCGCTCGGAGGTCTCCCTCCTGGCCCTCGTCCAGCTCCTCCACTTCATCCTGGGCCTGGGGGGGACATCCTTGGGGATCGTCTGCCTCGTCCGGCGCATCGCCCCCGGAGATTCGCGGAGCCGCCTCGCCCTCGGCCTCTTCGGCGCGGCCCTCTTCGCCGGGATGCGTCTCGAGGTCGATCACGTCCGCCGCTTCCCCCTCCTCGCCGTCGCCCCCAAGTCCGACCTCGTGGTCGCCGCCCTCCAGACGGCGGCCGCCCTGGTCCTCTTCACGGCGGCCGAGCGGGGGGAGGAGGCGCGCCGCCGCCCCCTCGCCCTCCTGGCCGGCCTCCTCCTGGGCGCCGCCTACGGGGTGAAGATACCGGGCGGGATCGCGGCCATCAGCCTCTCGGCGGGCTTCTGGCTCCTCCCGCCGGGCGGGCTCGGGGTGCGCGAGCGCCTCCGGGTGACGGGGTGGGCGACGGCGGCCATCGTCGTCGCCATCCTTCCCCTCCTCCTGAAGAACTACGCGGCGCTGGGGAATCCCCTCTATCCCCTCCTGGCCTCCCGCATCGGGGGATTCGACAACCCGCTTTATTTCCTCCTCGGGGGGGGAATGGAGGGGGCGGGGAAGGCGGCGGCGGGAGGAGGGCTCGTGCGCCTTCTCTCGATCTTCGTCCCCTCGGCGCCCTACCTCCTCATGCTCGGGCTCCTCATCCCCGGGTGGGCGGACCGGCGGGTCTACACCCTCCTGGCCTCGGCGGGGGCGTCGATTCTGGTGACGGTCGCGGTCTTCTCGGCCGACTTTCCCGTCCGCTACGCTCTCCACATCTCGGCCTTCACGGCCGTCTGCGCGGCCTGCGCCGCGGGGGGCCTGCTCGAGCGGATGCGCAGCCGCCGCGGGACGGGGCGGCTCCTCTCCTCCCCGCGGGCGCTGCCCGTCGCCTGGGCCCTGGCCGTTCTCCTCGCCGTCCTCCCCACCCATCTGGACAACCGCCTCAAGCGGGGCTTCCGGACGGCGGCGCGCGCCTCCAGCCTCCGGGGCCGCGCCCTGGGGATGAACGCCGCCTCGCGCTTCCAGAGCGGCTGGCCCGGACGCCTTCCTCCGGGCGCCCGCCCCCTCACCTTCTACCGCCCCGAGCGCCTCTTCGCCCTGACCGGGGGATGGCGCCCCGCCGTGGCCATCGAGAGCCCCGAGCTGGCCCGCCTCTTCGCGGGCGAGAGGCGCGGGGAGGTCCTGGAGGCGCGGCTGGCGGGCCTGGGCTTCACCCACGTCTACTTCGAGTCGAAGGGATGGGTCCTCCCGAATTTCCCCTTCCGCCCCGGCGGCCTCGTCGCCCGCCTCCGCGGGCGCGCCCCTCTGTGGAAGGCCCACGGGTTTGAGATCTACGCGATAGGAAAGGGCGCCCGTTGAGGGGAATATCGGGGGCCTTGGGCGGTTTTCCCGGGTGAGGGTGGGTTTTCGCCGCCGGAAGCAGGGAGGATCGCCAGGATGGGGAGGCCGAACCGAAAGGGCGGGGCGCGAGGGAGTGCATGGGCCGCCGCCGCCCTCCTTCTCCTTCTGGCGCCAGCCGCCGCCGGGGCCGCGCCCAAGGCTGTGCTCTGGAAGCGCTGGCTCGCCCACGACCCCGTCTCCGTCTTGCGGGTGGATCACTCCCCCTGGGCGGCCTTCCTGAGCAAGTTCCTCACGAAGGGCCCCGAGGGGATCAACCTCCTCGCCTACCAGGCCGTGGGGCCCGGGGACGCCCGGGCGCTCTCGGCCTACATCGCGCGCCTGGAGGCCGTCCCGGTCAGCCGGCTGCGCCGCGCCGAGCAGCTCGCCTTTTGGATCAACCTCTACAACGCCCTCACCGTGCGGGTGGTGCTCGATCACCTCCCGGTCGATAGCATCCTCGAGATCGGCATCTCGCCCGGGTGGTTCTCCATCGGCCCCTGGGGGAAGAAGCTCGCCTCCGTCGAGGGCGAGCGGCTCAGCCTGGACGACATCGAGCACCGCATCCTTCGGCCCATCTGGCGCGACCCGCGGATCCACTACGCCGTCAGCTGCGCCTCGGCCGGTTGCCCGAACCTGGCCCTCGTCCCCTACACGGCCGGCGCCGCCGACGCCATGCTCACCGAGGGCTCGCGCGCCTATGTGAACCACCCCCGCGGGGTGCGGATCACCCCCGACGGAGTCGTCGTGTCGAGCATCTACCACTGGTACAAGGCCGACTTCGGGGGGACGGACGCGGGCGTCCTGGCCCATCTGAAGAAGTACGTCGCTCCCGGACTGAGGAAGAAGCTCGAGGAGGCGGACGGCATCTACGACCACGCCTACGCCTGGTCGCTGAACCTGTCGCCGGGCCGGCCGGCTTCGCCGCGCCCGAAGGCGCCCCCCGGGGGAGCGAACTAGGACTCCCTTCGTTTCGCCGCCCGCCGTCCTTTCGGGTGCTCCGCCCGGACGCGCACGCCTGAGGCCGGGTCCGGTTGACCCCGGCCCGCCGAACCCATTACAACGTTTACGCGCCCCGGGGCGCGATCACCTTTGGCAAGAAGCAGGGGAGGAGGAATGAGCCGGGTTTCCGCGTGGTTCCAGTCCTCCATCGGGGCCAAGATGGTGATGGCCGTCACCGGCCTCCTCCTCTTCCTCTTCGTCGTCTCCCACCTTCTGGGCAACCTCCTCATCTTCGCCGGCCGGGACGCCACGAACGCCTACGCGAAGGGGCTGAAGGACATGTGGGCCCTCCTCTGGGCCGCCCGTGTGGGGCTTCTCGTCGTGTTCCTCATGCACGTGGGCTCGGCCCTGCGCCTGTGGCGCGTGAACCAGGCGGCCCGGCCCGACCCCTACGACGCCTTGACCCCGGTGGTGACGACCTACGCGGCGCGCTCCATCGTGTTCAGCGGGCTCCTCCTCCTTCTCTTCGTGGCCTACCACCTCCTCCACTTCACGCTGGGGGTGACGAATCCCGAGTATTTGCGGCTCCTCGACCCGAGCGGGCGGCTAGACGTGTATTCGATGGTGGTGCGCGGATTCTCGAACCCGGCCGTGACGGGCGTCTACGTCGCCGCCATGATCCTCCTCGGCCTCCACCTGAGCCACGGCGTCACCAGCCTCTTCCAGACGCTGGGAATCAACCATCCGAGCTACAATCCGCTCATCAAGCGGCTGGGCCCCGTCCTCGCCGTGATCATCGTCATCGGCTACCTCTCGATACCCGTCGCGGTCCTGGCCGGGGTTCTGAGGCTCCCCTAGGGAGGGGCAACGGATGAATCTGGACGGGAAAATCCCCTCGGGGCCGCTTGCCGAGAAGTGGGACAAGCACCGCTTCGAGTCGAAGCTGGTCAACACGGCCAACAAGCGCAAGTACAAGATCCTCGTCGTCGGCTCGGGCCTCGCCGGGGGCGGCGCGGCGGCCACCCTGGGCGAGCTCGGCTACCACGTGGAGTGCTTCTGCTTCCAGGACAGCCCCCGGCGCGCGCACAGCATCGCCGCCCAGGGGGGCATCAACGCCGCCAAGAACTACCAGGCGGATGGTGACAGCATCTGGCGGCTCTTCTACGACACCGTCAAGGGCGGCGACTTCCGCTCCCGCGAGGCCAACGTGTACCGGCTGGCCCAGGTCAGCAACAACATCATCGACCAGTGCGTGGCCCAGGGCGTGCCCTTCGGCCGCGAATACGGGGGGCTGCTCGGCAACCGCTCCTTCGGCGGCGCGCAGGTCTCACGCACCTTCTACGC
>JAZGDQ010000346.1:0-9248 GCA_036477985.1 bacterium | reverse complement strand
CCGTCTCGACGGCGGCCTCCTCCGCCCCCCGGCGGACGATCTCCGCGCTCGCCCTTCCGCCGAGGGTGAGGTGGAGGGCGTCGAAGATGATCGATTTCCCCGCCCCGGTCTCCCCGGTCAGGACGTTCAGGCCCGGGCCGAAGCCCACCTCGAGGGACTCGATGATGGCGACGTTGGAGATGGGAAGGAGCCGGAGCATGCACGCCTCAGGAGCGCGTCACCCCGCGCGGATGGGTCTCCCAGTGCAGCTTGTCCCGCATGATCTGGAAGAAGTCGGTGTCGGAGGGCCGCACGAGGCGGATCGGGTCCGGGCTCTCGGTGACGCGCAGGAGGTCGTCGGGCTCGAGCTCGCATCCGTGCTCCCCGTCCAGGGTGAGGATCATCTTCCGGTTCTCCACCTCGATGTCGGGGAAGATGACCACCTCGACGGGCGCGTCGGCCGGAATGACGACGGGCCGGTTGCTCAAGGTGTGGGGGCAGATCGGGTTGATGATCATCACCTTGAGGCCGGGGAGGACCAGCGGGCCCCCCGCCGATAGGGAGTAGGCGGTCGAGCCGGTCGGGGTGGCCAGGATGAGCCCGTCCGCCCCGAAGGTCCCGAGGAGGCGCCCCTCCACCTGGATGCGGAATTCGACCATGCGCGCGATCGGCCCCGCCGTGATCGCCACGTCGTTCAGCACGTCGCGGAACCGGACCTCCTCGCCGTTCTTGAGGACGGTGGGGCGCAGCCGCATCCGCGATTCGATGACGTAGTCCCCGTCGATGAGGATGCGCTCCAGGGCGGGGTGGATCTCGGCCCAGGGGACGTCGGCGAGAAAGCCGAGGTGACCCGTGTTGACGCCCAGGAGGGGGGGGCCGTCATCGGCGATCCGGTGGGCGGCGTAGAGCATGGAGCCGTCCCCGCCGAGGACGATGACGAGGTCGGCCCCCTGGGCCACCTCATCCCGGGGGAGGCCGCCCGCTTCGCCCGCCCCGTCGGCGACCTTCTCGTCCAGGATGAGGTCGAACCCCTTCGCGCGGAGCCATCCGACGAGCTCGCCGAGATCGAGGTCGGTCTTTTCCGTGTAGGGCCAGGCGGTCAGGGCGATGCGGCGGAAGGGGCTCGGCACTCGAGGGCCTCCTGAGGGGGATGGCTTCACGGAGGCCCAAGTATCCCAGGGCGAAGGGGCCGTCGCAAGGGCCGCGGGCGTCCCAGCGGGGTGGGGCGAAGCGGGAGGGAGTGCGCTAGTATGCCCCCTCACTTGGTTGGGGAAAGGCCGTCCCGCAGGGATCTCCCCCGGGCGGGACGGGGCCGCCCCGGGCGGTGCGGGGCCGCCGCCGGAGGGTCCGGGCATGCACAGGCGTCTGATGGGAGGGGCGGGGGCTTTTGTCCTTCTGCTCGGATTCTTCGCCGCCGGGGGTCTCGCGCAGCCCCTCCCGGGGCGGTGGCGCGCCGCCGCCCCCATGCCCGGCGAGCGGACCGAGGTCGCCGTCGCCGCGGTGGGCGGGCGGATCTACGTGTCCGGCGGCTTCGGGGGCGGGCGCGCGCTGCTCGAGTACGACGCGGCGGAGGATCGCTGGCGCCGCCGGACGCCCTTTCCCCTGGCGCTCCATCATGCCGGGGCCGTGGCGGCGGGCGGGCGGCTCTACATCGTGGGCGGCTACGCGGGAGGATGGCGCCCGGAGGCCGGGGTCTACGCCTACGATCCCGCCCGGGGAGTCTGGCGCAAGCGGGCGTCCATGCCGACGGCGCGCGGCGCCCTCGCCGTCGCGGTGCTCCGAGGGAAGATCCACGCCGTGGGCGGGGTCGGAGAGGGAGGGCGGAACACCGGGGCCCACGAGGTGTATGACCCGGCCTCGGATCGGTGGATCCGCCGCGCCCCGCTGCCCACCCCGCGGGACCACCTCGCCGCCGCCGTTCTCGGGGGGAGGCTCTTCGTTCTGGGCGGGCGGATCGACGGCAGCTACGCGGACAACCTCGCCGTCACCGAAGAGTACGATCCGGGGCGGGACCGCTGGCGCCGGCGCGCGCCCATGCCGACGCCGCGGAGCGGAATCGCCGCCGCCGCCCTCGGGGGGCGGATCTTCGTGTTCGGAGGGGAGTCCGTCTCGGGCACATTCAGCGAGGTCGAGGCCTACGAGCCGGCGCGGAACGCCTGGAGCCGGTGGGCGCCCATGCCGACCGCGCGGCACGGGCTCGGCGCGGCGGTCCTGGGCGGGCGGATCTTCGTCATCTCGGGCGGGCCGAGCCCCGGGGGCTCCTACTCGGCGAAGAACGAGGTGTTCCGGCCCTAGGCGCGCCGGGGAGTCCGCCTTCGGAGGAGATGGGGCGGGGCGATTTCGGCGGGGGAGGGGCGCGCGCCTAATCCTTCCAGTTTTCGCGGATCTTCTTGAACTCCTGCTCCACCTTTTCGAGCGCATCGATCATGGTCGGGTCGAACTGGGTGCCCTTGCCCTTCCGCATGTACTCGATCGTCTCCTCGTGGGACCACGCCGCCTTGTAGACGCGGGGAGAGGTGAGGGCGTCGTAGACGTCCGCGATGGACACGATGCGCGACGCCAGGGGTATCTTCTCTCCGGCCATGCCGGTGGGGTAGCCCTTCCCGTCCCACCTCTCGTGGTGGTAGCCGGCGATGTCCACCCCCATGTTGAGAAAGCTCTCGTCGCCGATGTAGGTCTGCGCCTTGCGGATAGTGTCCTGCCCGATTGTGGCGTGGGTCTTCATCACCATGTACTCCTCGGAGGAGAGGCGGCCGGGCTTGAAGAGAATCCCGTCGGGGATGCCGACCTTCCCCACGTCGTGGAGCAGGGTGGAGATGTAGAGGTCATCGATGGTGGAGGGAACGAAGGAGTCGGGGGTCTCCCGCCCCTTGCCGAACAGGTTTTCGGCGATGATGCGTGCGAACTCCTGCATCCGGTGAAGGTGGCCGCCGATGTCCTAGGCGCGCGATTCGGCCAGCTCGGCGAGGGAGTAGATCGAGGCCTCGGTCACCCGCTGGAGATGTTCGATGCGCAACGTGACCTCCTTCTCCAGCGCTTGGTTCCATCCAGTGAGCTTGTCGTTCTGGGACTGGGTGAGGACGAGAAGCTCGGTGTTTTCCATCCGCAGGCGCACCGGCTCCAGACAGTCCTGCACGGAGCCGAGGAGGTCTTCGGGATCGAACGGCTTGACGAGAATGCGGCTCACCGCCCCCTTGTTGATCGCGGTGAGGGCGACCTCGAGATTGGCGTAGCCCGTGCAGAGCATGCGGGCGGTGTCGGGGGCGCTCTCGCGCGCCTGGACGAGCAAGTCGAGCCCGTCCATTCCCGGCATCTGGTAGTCGGAGATGATGAGGTGGGGCGTGTCCTTCCGGAAGGCCGCGATTCCCTCCTCCCCGTCGGCGGCGACCTGGACGTCGTAGCCCTCCGCCTCGAGGATGTTCCGTATCATATGGCGGATGTTGGACTGATCGTCCACCACCAGGATGGAGTGGCGGTGCCCGGATTCGGTTCCCGCCTCACCCGATCCCGCCGGAGATGAAGATCCGCCCGCCTCAGCCGTAGGCATCATTCACTCCGTGAGATTGTGAAGAGAAAGGGAGGCCGGGCCGCCCGGGAATCATCGGGTTCCGGCGGAGGTTTCCGTCCGCTTCGCCACGGCGTCCCGAACGAGCTCCTTCAGGGTCGTCATGTCGATCGGTTTCTGCAAGAAATAGGAGGCGCCCAGTGCGAGGATCCGCTCCCGGTTGGCCGGGTCGTCGTAGCCCGTCATGGCGACCACGGTCGTGTCGGCGCCGGAGTTGCTCTGCTTGATCTGGCGGCACACCTCGAAGCCGTCGAGGCCGGGGAGCATGAGGTCGAGGAGAACGACGTCGGGGTTGGAATTCGCGTAGACCACGCCGGCGCGGAATCCGTCGTGCGCCACCTCGATCTCATAGTTCTGGTTGTCCAGCAAGAGGACGTCCTGGATGAGCTCGGTCAGCTCTTTCTGATCGTCCACGATGAGAATCTTCGGCGGGCCCGACTTTTCGGCCAGCATGTGGGGCATGTTGCGCGACTCGAGGAAGGAGAGCAGATCCTCCCGGCGCACCCGGCGGTGGCCGCCCGGAGTCCGGTAGGCGCGCAGCCAGTCCTTGTCGATCCAGTTCTGGATGGTGACCGGGGTTACGTCGCAGATTTCGGCCACCTCGAAGGTCGTGAACGCTTTCTTCTTGGCGATCTTTTCTTGGAGGGTCAATTTGAATCTCCGAAGTGTTCACGAGCCCTGCGGGCAGGCTCGGAGATGGCGAGCAGAGACTCTGAAAGTCAAATTATAGAGATTCTGTAAGCCGCCCGCAAGTGGTTTTCGTCCCATTCATTCCGCGAAAATCCGGCCCCGGGTGATATCCCCTTCGCTTTCGGGAGATTTTCCTTTGCTGGCGGTGATTTTTCGCCCCCTCCGGCCCGACGGCGGGGGGCCGAGGCCGGATGCGCCCGCCGCCGGGAGGGGGCCGCGCCTCCCCGAAATTCGCCTCGTTTCGCCCGCCGGACGCCATTTTGGGGCGGGTCTACTGACCCTGCGCCATTTCTGGTACATCTTCGGGGGAAGTGAGCGGGGATTCTCAGGCTCCCGCCGGGAGGGGTGGATGCGAGCCGTGCTGCAGCGCGTCCGGAGCTGCCGGGTCCGGGTCGCGGGCGAGATGGTGGGCGAGATCGGCCCGGGGCTTTTGACCCTGTTGGGCGTCGGCGAGGGCGACACCGAGGAGGACGTGCGCCTGCTCGCGGAGAAGACGGTGAACCTTCGCATCTTCGCCGACGATGCGGGCAGGATGAACCGCTCCCTCCTCGATGCGGGAGGGGCGATGCTCATCGTGAGCCAGTTCACCCTCTACGGAGATTGCCGGAAGGGAAGGCGCCCCTCCTTCACCGGCTCCGCCCCGGCCGAGACGGCCGAGGGCCTTTACGAGGACTTCGTCGCCGAGGTGGCCCGCCTCGGGGCGCCCACCGCGACGGGGCGCTTCGGGGCCATGATGGACGTGGAGCTGATCAACGACGGTCCGGTCACCCTCATGCTCGACTCCCGGGGGGCGTTCTGATGGCCCTCGCCCCGCGCGACGTCCCCCTGCTCAAGGTCCGCCTCGACGGCCAGCTCGAGCGCTACGGCGCCGGCTTCCTCGGCTCAGACCCCCTCGGAATCGCGCACGCCTATTCGCGGGACGCGGATCGCGAGGTGGCCGCCTTCTTCGCCGCCGCCCTCGCCTTCGGGAAGGCCGTCTCCATCCGCGCCAGCGTGCGCCGCCTCCTGGGGCGCCTCGGGGAGCGGCCCGCCGAGCGCCTCCGCCGCTTCGACCTGGGGCGCGACGCGGCGCTCTTCCGCGGAATCGTCCACCGCTGGGTGGGCCCGGCCGCCCTGGCCCGCCTCGCCCACCTGCTCGGGGCCGCCCTCCGGGAGAGCGGAACGCTCGAGGCGTTTTTCATGCGCGGGTACGACCCGGCCGCGCCCACCCTCCACGGCGCCCTCTCCGACTTCCGCCGCCGCCTCCTCGCCCTCGGGGCGGATGCCGCCCCGCGGATGGATGCCGCCCCGCGGATGGATGCCGCCCCGCGGATGGATGCCGCCCCGCGGATGGATGCCGCCCCGCGGATGCGCCCCGCCACCGCGCGCGCCCTCGGCTACCTCCTCCCCGACGCCGCCGGCCCGAGCGCCTGCAAGCGGCTCCACCTCTTCGCGCGCTGGATGGTCCGCCCGGCCGACGGCCTGGACCTGGGCCTGTGGCGCGGGGTGCGCCCCGCCCAGCTCACCATCCCGCTCGACACCCACGTCGCCCGCATCGGCGGCCTCCTGGGGCTGACGGACCGCGCCACGCCGGATCGGCTGATGGCGGAGGAGATCACCGAATCGCTGCGCCTTCTCGATCCCGCCGACCCGGTGCGCTACGACTTCGCCATCAGCCGGATGGGCATCCTGGGCCACTGCCCCCGCCGCCGGGAGGAGCGCCTGTGCGCCGGCTGCCCGCTGCAGGACGTCTGCCGCCACTGGCGGAGCCGCCCTCCGGAGGAGTCCGGCCCGCCGCCGGGCGCGAGGAGCCGGCGCGTTGCCGCCCCCCCCAAATCCTGCTAGGGATCGGGGGCCGCGCCGGGCGAAGGGGAGAGGGGGAGGGGAAGGCGCTCTCCCGAAGACCGGCCCACACGTTTTCGCATTCATCCAACCGAAGGAGTGCCCGAAATTGGACCCCGAAATGGAGGCGCAGATCGAGGAGTTCATCGCCCGCACGCACGAGTTGGACGGCAAGGAGGTCCGCGAGCGGGAGGCCTGGAACACCGAGGCCTCGGCCGACGCCATACGGCATTTCGCCTACGGAACCGACGACGGAAACCCCCTCTGGCTCGATCCCGAACACGCCGCCGGCAGCCGCCACGGAAAGCTCGTCGCGCCGCCCGCCTTCCTGGTCTCGGTTCTCTACCCCATCCTCCACGGCGCGCCCATGGAGGTCCCCCTCTCCTCCCTCATCGGCGGGGTCGAGTTCGAGTGGCTCCGCCCCGTCCTGGCGGGGGAGAAGCTGCGCGCCGACTCGGTGCAAAAGGAGTCCTACGAGAAGACGAGCCGCAGCGGAAAGCGCCTCATCTTCGTCATCGGCGAGTTCACCTACCGCAACGGGGAGGAGGTGGTCGCCAAGGCCACCGGGACCATGATCCGCGCCCCCCAGGCGGGGACCGAGCTCCTCCTCGAGCGGTCCATCCACCGCTACGACGACGCCGAGAGGGAGCGGATCGAGGCGGCCTACCGGGCCGAGACGGTGCGGGGCGCCGGGGAGCTGTTCTGGGAGGACGTCGAGGTCGGCGAGGAGATTCCCTCCATCCTGCGCGGGCCCCTCACCATCGGGGACATGGTGGCATGGAACGCGGCCCTCGGCCCCTCCTACAAGGCCGGGCGGCATGGCTACCTCGACCTCCTCAAGGGCCGCCACAACGCTGTGCGCAACCCCGTCACCGGCTGGCTCCACAAGAACTCCCAGCAGCACGAGGACTTCCACCTGGCCTCGGGGCGGGGGATGCCCGGCCCCTTCGACAACGGGGTGATGCGCTTCGCCTGGACCGCCCCGCTCGTGACGAACTGGATGGGGGACGGCGGCTTCCTGCGCAAGCTAAGCGTCCAGGTGCGCAAGCCCATGCTCTACGGGGACACCATGGAGTTCCGGGGCAAGGTGTCGGGGAAATCGCGCGAGGGCGAACCGGCCGTGGAGATCGAGATCACCGGGACGAACCAGGAGGGGGAGACGGCCACCAAGGGGAGGGCCGAGGTGGTTCTCCCCGCCCGGGGCTAGGCGGGCCTCCCCGCCCGCGCCTCCCGCCTGCGGAGGAGGGTGGTGGAACGCAATTGGATGGAGCTTCTGGCCCAGGCGCCCGAGGCCCTCGCCGATGAGGCCTCCGCCCTCCTGATCGAGGCGGGCGCCTCCGCCGTCGAGCGCAGGGAGGGCGCCGCGGGGGCCGTCTTCCTCGTCACCCATTTCGAGATGCGCGCCGGCGCGGCCGCCCGGATGCGCGCGGCCGAGGCCGCCCTCGCCGATCTCGGGATTCCCCCCGGCGCGATCGCCGTCCGCCTCATCGAGGACGAGGACTGGGTGTCTCGCTCGCGGGGCGCCTTCCCTCCCCAGGCGCACGGGGAGCGCCTCTGGCTCCGCCCCCCCTGGTCGGATGAAGCCCCGCCCCCCGGCCGGGCGGAGATCGTCCTCGAGCCGGGGCGGGCCTTCGGCACCGGCCGCCACCCCACCACCCGGCTTTGTCTCGAGGCCCTCGACCGCCTCTGCGCGGACTCCCCCCCCGCGCGCTTCCTCGACCTGGGCTGCGGCTCGGGAATCTTGAGCGCGGCCGCCCTCAAGCTCGGCGCCGGGCGCGCCCTCGCCCTCGACCTCGACCCCGACGCGGTGGAGAGCGCCCGGGAGCTCGCCCGCCGCAACGGCCTGGCGGATCGCCTGACGGCGGCGGGGGGGACGCTTGAGCCCGCCGCCTTGGGGGATTGGTGGGGGCGGGTGGACCTGCTCGCCGCGAACATCTTCCTCGGGCCCCTGCGGGCGCTCGCTCCGCGGATGGCCGAGGCGCTCGCGCCGGGCGGGCGGGGCGTCCTGAGCGGAATCGGGTATGAGCAGGCCGACGCGCTGGCCGAGGCCGCCGAGGCGGCGGGCCTCACCGTCCGGGCGCGCCTGCGCCTGGAGGAGTGGGCCGCCCTGGAGATCTCCCGCGGGTAGACGGCCTCCCTTCTCAAGTCCCCCTTGCCCCACCCGGCCCTCATGCGCCGGGGGCTGGACATCTACAGCGACGTGACAGTCCCCCCGCCGCGGGCGCGCCCCTCCCCGCAAGCGGGGGCAGGCCCGGGCGGGGCGATCTCATCGACATTCGTGTGTGAGCAGGTCTGCGGCCGGCGCCAGGAAGGTCTCTGTTCGGATTTTCGGCGAAGGGTCCGGCCCGCGCCCGCGGCCCGGCTCGGCTCAGTCCACCAGCATGTAATCGCGCGCCCGGAAGGGGACGTCCAGCTCCTCGCTGGCGACGCGCGCGCAGGCCTCGATGTCGATGAGGCCCGGCATGTGGACCGCCGTCGCCTCCACATCGGCGAACTGCGCCTTCGCCCCCCGGATGAAGTCCTTGACCGAGGGATAGGGGTTTTCCATCTCCTTGGGCTTGCACACCTTCTCGTAGGCCTCGGGGCTCTCGGCCTGGAGGCTCACCGAGAGGGCGTCGATGAGCCCGCCCAGCTCGGGGAGGATGTTCCGCCCGTTCGCGCGGCTGCCCAGGCCGTTCGTCACCAGGCGGATGCGCTGCGCCCCCCGCCCGCGCAGCTCCCGGGCGACCTCCTTGAGAACGTCCATCCGCGTGGTGGGCTCGCCGAAGCCGCTGAAGACGACCTCCTCGTAGCCGCTCGGATCGCCCGCCGCCTCCAGGATGGCCGCCGCGTCCGGCTCCTCGGGCAGGGTGAGGTCGAACCCCTTGTAGGTCGCGTCGCTCAGGATGCCGCAGTAAAAGCAGGCGATGTTGCAGCGGCTCGTGATGTTCAGGTAGAGCTTGCCGCGGTAGGAGTAGGCGAGGGTTCCCGGCTTCTTCTCGGGCCCCATCTTGAAGAGGCGCCGGACGTTCGAGGTGGTGATCCGCGCGACATCCTCGAGGGAGATGCCGTGCACCTCGGCCAGGGTCTCGGCGACCCGGACGACGTAGCCCGGCTCGTTGCGCTTGCCCCGGTTGGGCGGCGGGGCGAGGTAGGGGCTGTCCGTCTCGACGAGGACGCGCTCGAGGGGGATCCCGGCGAAGACCTCGCGCAG
>JAZGDQ010000345.1:0-3192 GCA_036477985.1 bacterium | reverse complement strand
GCTGGGGAGGCGCCGGGGCCGTGATGGTGGTGGCCGCGTTGTCGGCCGCCTGCTGCGCCGGAGAGGGGGGCGCCGGAGGCGCGGGGGGCGCGGTCGGAGGCGCGGTCGCGGCCACCGCCGAGCTGTTCCCCGCCGCCACGTTCACCGGGGGCGGCACGTCGGCCGGGGTGGCCGGAAGGGGAGGCTGGTTCGGCGGGGGAGCCACCGCGGGGGGCGGCCGGTCGCGCCGGGTCGCCCGCCGCAGGCTCACGTTCCCGTCGTTGGCCGTGATCCGCGCGTCGCCCGAGGCCGCCGCGCTCACGAAAACGTCGGTGCCCCGAAGGCCCGCCACCAGGGTGGGCGTCACGATCGAGAACTTCGACTTGGGGTTGGTGCTCTTGGCCGTGACGACCCGGATCGTCCCCGACCTGAGGCGCAGGCGGATCGACCGGAAGTCGGTCTTGGGGTTGTAGACCATCTCGTCCACGGTGAGGGCGGTGTCCTCGCTCACCGTCAGCGTGCTCCCGTCGTCGAACTGGAGCGTCACCCGGGCGTCGAACCCGGTCTCATCCACGTCCTTGAAGCGGACGGCCTCGTTGCCCGTCATCTTCTTGCCCTCTTCCTGGCCCGCGCGGAAGAGGGTCACCTCTCCCTGATAGGATTTGATGGTGCCGATGTCGTCGGGCTCGATGAGCCCCTTCTTCTTCAAAAAGGCCTTCTTCGCGCCGAACGACTCGCCCGGCTCGCCGCCCTCGAGGAGGTAGCTCAGCGAGAGGAACTCGGCGCGGGAGAGCGGATCGCCCGGCTTGCTCCCCACCAGGTCCTTCTCCCCCTTCGCGGCGAGGCCCTTCACCACCGCCGAATAGGCCTCCGCGGCCGGGAGGCTCTCCACGCCCGGCGGAATGTAGGCCGCCGCGCCCGCCCCGCGCGTGGCCTTCTTGACGAAGAAGCGCTCGATGTACTTGCCCTTCGTCATCGGACCGGCCACCTGGGCCGCCGAGCCCTCGACCGCCCCCTCGGTGGCCGCCTGGGCGGCCGCGCCCACGTCGGCGCCCGCCGCCGCCGCCGCCGCCACACCGCCCTGGACCGCCACCTGGATCGGAACCGCCGCCGCGGCCGCCGAGGAGGCCAGCAGGCGCGCCGCCGCCTCGGGCCTTTGGCCCGCCTTGATCATTCCCGCCGCGATGGCCTTGGCCAGATCGGCCGTGACGGGCGCCGAGGCCCCGACGCCAGGCGCAATTATCCCCTGGTCCTGAAGGGCAGAGAGGGCCGCCGCCGGATCCGCCGCCGCGATCTTGAGCTTCTTGGCGAGCTCAAAGGCCAGATCCGCCGCGTTGTTGTCGGCATCCGCCGAGGCGGGGATCAAAAGAAGGGAGGTGGACAGGGCGATGTTGCGAAGGGACTTCTTCCAGCGGCGGAAGGAGGCCATCATTTCCCCAAAACAAAATAAGAAGAGTGAAACCTCCGCACCAACTTCGAAGCGAGGGACCAGAGCCAATTTATTCGGTTTTCATTCCTTATATTTGGTCCAAACTACAATAGCTTATAATAGCGCAAAATTCCCCCTTTCGGCAAATACTTCTCTCCCATTCAACACAAATCAGACCCATTACTCCTGTTTCCCTCGCCCGCGCTCTTTTCCCGGAGCCTCCCTCCCTCCAAAGCCCCATTTCGCCTCCCTTCCAAAGGATAGAGAGGGGGAACTCCCCTCCCGGGGGCGCTCCCGCCGGGGCCTTCACGGATGGCCTCCGGTCCGGATTTTTGCTACACGTTTCTCTTGCGCGCGGAGCGGGGCGAATGTTATCGCCATCGCCCTCCCGCCCGGCTCCCAGTGAAGCGGCCGCCGCCGCCGTGCGGCGAACCATGAAGTGAAAAGATCCCCGATCCCTTTGCAGCGCGACCTTCCGTTGCGCCGCGGTCGGCGCCAGCCCTTCCATGGATTCCATGACCGAGGGGGGAGGCCGGAAGCCTCCCCGCTTCTTCGCTCCGGAGCGTTACGAAAATGGCGAGAGTGGTGGTGACCGGCGGCGCGGGCTTCATCGGGGGACACCTGTGCGACGCCTGCCTCGCTGCGGGCGACGAGGTGTACGCGGCGGACGATCTCTCCACCGGGGGTAAGGGGAACATCGACTCCGGGGCACATCTCATCGAGACCGATCTCCGCGAGGAGGGGGCCGTCTCCCGGCTCATGAAGGAGTGCCGGCCCGAGATCGTCTACCACCTCGCCGCCCAGTCCAGCGTGGTGCGGAGCCTGCGCGAACCTCTATTGGACGTGGAGACGAACGTGGGCGTCACGCTCGCCCTCCTCGAGGCGGCCCGCAAGGCCGACCCCCCTCCCCGGTTCGTCTACGCCTCCACGGGCGGCGCCGCCTACGGCGACCCGCCCGACCTTCCCGTATCGGAGGACCAGCCCACCGAATTCCGCTCGCCCTACGCCGTCAGCAAGCACCTCGCCGAGGCCTACGTCTCCCTCTACCCGCGCGTGCACGGTCTGCAGACCTGCTCCCTCCGCCTCTCGAACGTCTACGGCCCCCGCCAGCGGGGGGACCTCGAGGCCGGCGTCATATCCATCTTCGCCGGCCTCCTCCGGGAGGGGAAGCCGATCGCCCTCTACGGCGAGGGGAAGGCGGCGCGCGACTACCTCTTCGTGGCCGATGCGGCCGAAGCCTTCCGCCTCGCGGCCGAAAACGAAAACCTCGGGCGGGGGGAGGCCCTCAACCTGGGGACCGGCGTCGCCACCGAGGTGGAGGAGATCCTTCGCCTCGTCTCCGGCGCGGTGGGGATTCCGGCGAAGCGGGTCGAGCGCCTTCCCCTCCGCCCGGGCGAGGTGTTCCGGAACAGCCTGGAGGCGGGCCGCTTCCGGGAGGCGACCGGCTGGGAGCCGCGCACCTCGCTCGATGCGGGAATCGCCGCCTTCGCGGAGTGGTTCGCCCAAAAATATCCCTGAGGCCGGCGGAAGGTTTCGCTCCCTCCCTTGATTGGGAAGGCGGGCCCCCGCAACGGGCACCCCATCGTTCCCGGATCGAACAAAGGGGCTCCGGCCGAGCGCCGGCCCATTACTACAGGGCTGTGATCGACTATGGCTGACGCGGGGTTGCAAGCGGTGTTGAGTTAGGAGGAGAAGGGAGCATTGCGCCCCAAAATGAAGGAAACCGCTTACGAACCGGGATTTTGGCTGCAGAAGTAGCTTCAGAGGTGTCTTTCAGCGTACTT
>JAZGDQ010000344.1:0-6427 GCA_036477985.1 bacterium | reverse complement strand
TGTGGGGACGACACAACGCGCCGAGGTGGATTTCGACGGGCGGGTGCGGGCGACGATTCCCGACGCCCCACAGGTGCTCATGACCTACTACAACCCGATCATTGCCTACGGGCTGGAGGCCTTCGCCGGGGATGCCGCCCGCGCCGGGCTGGACGCGGTCATCGTCCCCGACCTCCCGCCCGAGGAGGCGGGCGAGCTCCTGGAGGCGATGGCGGAGTATCCCCTCGAGGCCGTGTTCATGCTCGCCCCCACGAGCACGGATGCGCGCGTCGATCTGATCAACCGCTCGGGCGGGGGGTTCATCTACTACGTCGGGCAGATGGGGGTGACCGGCGCGCGCGACGCGCTGGACCAGGACCTGGGGGCGGCCCTGGAGCGGATCAACAAGGTGAAGAACCGCCCCGTCGTCGTGGGCTTCGGCATCAAGACGCCCGAGCAGGCGGCCGAGGCGGCCAGCCGGGCCGACGGCGTCATCGTCGGGAGCGCTCTCATCGACGTCATGGAGGCCGAGACGGATCGGGAGGCGAAGCTGCGGGCGGCCTGCCGCTACGTGGGCGCCCTCCGGACGGCCCTGGACGGCTCGAAAACGCCCACCTAGGAACTTCCCCGCACGTTTCGTTTGGGTGTACCCTCGGATTCGCCCGGCGCGGGCGGGCGACCCGGCGCGGGTGGGCGACCCGGCGCGGGTGGGCGGCCCGGCGCGGGTGGGCGGCCCGGCGCGGGCGGCCCCCGGATTTCGCGGCCGCCCGGTCGAGTGGATTTTCGCAAGAGGAAAGAGGCCCAACATGTCGGAGCGCACCCTGTACGACAAGGTCTGGGACAGCCACACCGTCACCCAGCTGGAGTCGGGCCAGGACCAGATCTTCATCGGTCTTCACCTGATCCACGAGGTGACGACGCCCCAGGCGTTCGACATGCTGAAGGAGACGGGCTCGAAGGTCGCCTTCCCCGAGCGGACCATCGGGACGGCGGACCACATCACCCCCACGCTGACGCAGATTCGGCCCTTCGAGGACGAGCAGGCCGAGAAGATGATTGCGTCCCTTGAGCAGAACGTGGACGAGTTCGGCATCCGGTACCTGGACCTGGATTCGGGCCGCCAGGGCATCGTCCACGTCATCGGCCCCGAGCTGGGGCTGAGCCAGCCCGGCATGACCATCGCCTGCGGGGACAGCCACACCAGCACCCACGGCGCGGTGGGCTCGCTGGCCTTCGGCATCGGCACGACCGAGGTGGGCTACGTCCTCGACACCCAGACGATCTGCCTGAGCCGGCTCAAGGTCCATCGCATCAGCGTGAAAGGCGAGCTGGGGGAGGGGGTCTACGCCAAGGACGTCATCCTGAAGATCATCCACGAGCTCGGCATCAAGGGCGGCATCGGCCACGCCTACGAGTACGGAGGCGAGGTCTTTGACCGCATGACGATGGAAGAGCGGATGACGGTGTGCAACATGAGCATCGAGGGCGGCGCGCGGATCGGCTACGTGAACCCCGATGAGACGACGTTCGCCTATATCGAGGGAAGGGAGTTCGCCCCCCAGGGGGAGGACTTCGGCCGCGCCGTGGAATACTGGAAGTCCGTCGCCTCCGATGCGGACGCGGTCTACGACGCCGTGACCGAGATCGACGGCTCGGCGCTGGAGCCGCGCGTGACCTGGGGGATCAACCCGGGCCACTCGGTCGGCGTCACCGAGAAGCTCCCGGCGCTCGATGAGTTTCCCGGCGAGGACCGAAAGACCGCCGAGCGGGCCTACGACCACATGGCGCTCAAGCCGGGGGACGCCATCGCGGGAACGCGGATCGACGTGGCCTTCCTCGGCTCGTGCACCAACTCGCGCATCTCCGACCTTCGGGAGGGGGCGCGGGTCCTGAAGGGGAACAAGGTGGACCGCCGGGTGAAACTGCTGGTGGTCCCCGGCTCGCAGAAGGTGAAGGAGGAGGCCGAGCGGGAGGGCCTCCACGAGATCTTCCAGGAGGCGGGGGCCGAGTGGCGCGAGGCGGGCTGCTCCATGTGCCTGGGGATGAACCCCGACAAGCTGGTCGGCGCCCAGCGGAGCATCTCCTCATCGAACCGCAACTTCATCGGGAGGCAGGGGAGCCCGCAGGGGCGGACCCATCTGGCGAGCCCCGCCGTGGTCGCCGCCTCCGCCGTCGCCGGGTGCATCGAGAGCCCGGTGGATTACCTGAGGTGAGTTCCGTGGAAGCGCGAAAGATCGTTCAGGTGATCGGAAGGGGGATCCCGCTTCCCGGGGACGACATCGACACCGACCGCATCACGCCCGCGCGGTTCCTCAAGGCCATCACCTTCGACGGGATGGAAAAAGCCCTGTTCTGCGACGAGCGCGAGAACCGGCCCGACCATCCCCTGGACAATCCCAACTACAAGGGCGGCGCGATCATGTTCGTCGGGGATAATTTCGGCTCGGGCTCCTCGCGCGAGCACGCCCCCCAGGCCATCCAGCGCTACGGGATCGAGGCCGTCGTCGGCGTCTCCTTCGCCGAGATATTCGCGGGCAACTGCTTCGCCATCGGGCTTCCGTTGCTGACGGCCTCGCCCGAGGATATCGAAAGGCTCATCACGCGCACGCAGAGCCGTCCCGCGACCGAGTACACCGTGGACCTGGAGAAGCGGGAGGCGGTCTACGGGGAGGAGCGCGTCTCCCTCGGAATGAACGAGGACCGCCGGCGGGCCTACCTGGGGGGGACCTGGAACGTCCTCGTCAACCTGAAGGCGAACCTGGACAAAACGCGGGAGGTCGCCGCGGCGCTTCCCTATATTTCGGGATTCCGGGACTAGGCCGGGACCCTCGAGGTCGTTGCGTTGAGCGCGTTTCGCATCGCTGTTCTCCCGGGAGACGGAATCGGCCAGGAGGTGACGGCCCAGGCGCGGGTCGTCCTCGAGGCCGCCGGGAAGCGGTTCGGCGTGGACTTCTCCTTCGAGGAGGCCCTCTGCGGGGGGGCGGCCTTCGACGCGGTGGGCGAGCCCCTGCCCGAGGAGACCCTTCGCCTTTGCCGGGAGTGCGACGCCGGCCTCTTCGGCGCCGTGGGCGGGCCCGCCTGGGACGGGCTGCCGCGCGAGAAGCGTCCCGAGCAGGCCATCCTCGGCCTGCGGAGCGAGCTCGGCCTGTTCGCCAACCTGCGGCCGGCCTCGATGTTCCCCTCCCTGGTCGAAGCCTCCACCCTCAAGCCCGAGGTGGTGCGCGGGCTCGACCTCCTCGTCGTGCGCGAGGGGGTGGGCGGAATCTACTTCGGCTCCCCCCGCGGCATCGAGCGCACCCCGGATGGGGAGGAGCGGGCGGTGGACACCATGGTGTACACCACCTCCGAGATCCGGCGCATCGTCCGCCTCGCCTTCGAGATGGCCAAGGTGCGGCGCGGCAAGGTCTGCTCGGTGGACAAGGAGAACGTCCTCGACAACAGCCGCCTGTGGCGCCGCGTCGCCGCCGGGGTGGGGGAGGAGTTCCCCGAGGTCGAGCTCTCCCACATGTACGTCGACAACGCGGCGATGCAGCTCATCCGCGACCCTCTCGCCTTCGACGTCATCGTGACGGGGAACCTCTTCGGCGACATCCTCAGCGACGCCGCCTCCATGCTCACCGGCTCGATCGGAATGCTCGCCTCGGCCAACCTCAACGACGCCGCCTTCGGGCTCTACGAGCCGGTCCACGGGACCGCGCCCGACATCGCCGGCCGGGATCTGGCCAACCCGATCGCGGCCATCATGTCCACCGCCATGCTCTGCCGCTACTCCCTCAAGCGGCTCGACATGGCGGACGCCATCGAGGAGGCCGTGACCCGGACCCTCGAGGAGGGGTATCGTACGGCGGACATCCACACCCCGGGGACGAAGAAGGTGGGGGGTGCGGAGATGGGCGCTCGTGTGGCCGCCCATGCGGGAGGGGGAGAATGAGCGGAATCGCGGTGGCGGTTGCGGGCGCCACGGGCGTCGTCGGCCGGGTGATGCTCGAGATCCTGGCCGAGCGGCGGTTTCCGGCCCGGGAGGTGATCGCCCTCGCCAGCCCCCGGAGCGAGGGGAAACGCCTCGCCTATGCGGGGGGAGAGCTCACCGTCCGCCAGCTGACCGCGGACTCCTTCAGGGGGATCGACCTCGCCCTCTTCTCGGCCGGGGCCGAGCGCGCGCGCGAGTTCGCCCCCGCGGCCGTGCGCGCGGGCGCCACCGTGGTGGACAACTCGAGCGCCTTCCGGATGGACCCCGACGTGCCGCTCGTCGTCCCCGAGGTGAACCCCGAGTCCCTCCGCGCCCACAAGGGCATCATCGCCAACCCGAACTGCTCGACCATCCAGATGGTGGTGGCCCTCAAGCCCCTTCACGAGGCGGCGCGCATCCGCCGGATCGTGGTGAGCACCTACCAGGCGGTGAGCGGGGCCGGCCAGGGCGCCCTCGATGAGCTCCGCCAGCAGGTCAAGGCGGCCGAGCGCTCCGAGGAGGCCGTCCCGCGGATCTTCTCCCATCCGATCGCCTTCAACTGCCTCCCCCAGATCGACGCCTTCCTCGAGGAGGGGGGCGCGACGCGCGAGGAGGAGAAGATGGTGCAGGAGACCCGGAAGATTTTAGGGGAGCCCGAACTCGCGGTGAGCGTCACCTGCGTGCGCGTTCCGGTCTACAACGCCCACTCGGAGTCGCTGAACGTGGAGTTCGAGCGGCCCCTCCCGCCCGAGGAGGCGCGCGGGATCCTCTCGCGGGCGCCGGGGGTGCGGGTGGTGGACGATCCCGCGGCGCTGGTCTACCCGATGGCGCTGGACGCCACGGGGCGGGACCCCGTCTACGTGGGCCGCATCCGGCGCGACCCTTCGGCGCCCAACGCCCTGAACCTTTGGGTGGTGGCGGACAACCTGCGCAAGGGCGCGGCGCTGAACGCGGTCCAGCTCGGCGAGCGGCTCGTGGCCGACGGCCTCCTCAAGGCCGCCTAGCGCGAATCCACGGAAGCGGGAGGCGAGGTGGCGGAAGCGGCGATTGGGGTGATCGGCGGGAGCGGCCTCTACGCGATGGCCGCCCTGACCGAGGTCGAGGAAGTCGAGCAGGAAACCCCCTTCGGCGCCCCCTCCGCCCCCTACGTCCTGGGCACGCTCTCGGGCAAGCGGGTCGCCTTCCTCCCCCGGCACGGGCGCGGCCACGTCCTCCTCCCGAGCGAGATCCCCTTCCGGGCGAACATTTACGGCTTCAAGCAGCTGGGCGTGGAGTGGCTCATCTCGGTCAGCGCGGTGGGCAGCCTCCGCGAGGAGATCCACCCCGGCGACATCGTGATCCCCGATCAATTCATTGACTTCACGCGGGACCGGCCAAGCACCTTCTTCGGCGGCGGGGTGGTCGCCCACGTCTCGATGGCCGATCCGGTCTGCGCCCGCTTGAGCGAGATCCTCGGGGGGGCCGCCGGGCGGGCCGGAGCGCGCCTCCACGCGGGGGGGACCTACGTGTGCATGGAGGGCCCCCAGTTCAGCACCCGGGCCGAGAGCTTCCGCTACCGGGACTGGAACGCCGCGATCATCGGGATGACGAACATGCCGGAGGCGAAGCTCGCCCGCGAGGCCGAGATGAGCTACGCCACCATCGCTCTCGCCACCGACTACGACTGCTGGCATGAGGAGGAGGCGGCGGTGAGCGTGGAGGCCGTCGTCGCCCTCCTCAAGCGGAACGCCTCCCTCGCCCAGAGGATCATCGAGGAGGCCGTCGGGGAGATCGGGGGGCCGAGCCCCTTCGCGGGCTCCCTGGAGAGCGCCATCATCACCGACCGCGCCCACATCCCGCAGGAGGCGAAGGAGCGCCTGCGCCACATCCTGGGAAAGTATCTGCCGTGAGCGGGCGCGCGAAATCCGAGGCCCTCTTCGAGGCCGCCCGCAAGCGGATCCCGGCCGGGGTGAACAGCCCCGTCCGCGCCTTCGGCGGGGTGGGCGGCACGCCCTACTTCGTCGATCGCGGGGCGGGGAGCCGCATCTGGGACGCCGACGGGAACGCCTACATCGACTACGTCCTCTCCTGGGGCCCCCTCGTCCTCGGCCACGCCCATCCGCGCGTGGTGGGGGCGCTGCGCGAGGCCCTGGGGCGGGGGACGAGCTACGGGGCGCCGACGGCGCTCGAGACCGAGCTGGCCGAGCTCGTCGCCGGCGCCTACCCCTCGATGGAGCTCCTCCGCTTCGTCAACTCGGGCACCGAGGCCGCCATGTCGGCCATCCGGGCGGCCCGCGGCTTCACCGGGCGGGACCTCATCGTCAAGTTCGAGGGGTGCTACCACGGCCACGCCGACGGCCTTCTCGTCAAGGCCGGAAGCGGGGGCGCCACCTTCGGGATTCCCGACAGCGCCGGGGTGCCCGAGGACTACGCCCGGAACACCCTGACCCTGCCCTACAACGACGCCGAGGCGGCGGCCGACCTCCTCGGCCGCGAGGGCGAGCGCATCGCCGCCGTCAT
>JAZGDQ010000343.1:0-2505 GCA_036477985.1 bacterium | reverse complement strand
GCCCGAGAGGGCCGCCCGCCCGAGAGGGCCGCCCGCCCTAAAGGCGCCGCCCTCAGGGCGCCGCCCGCCCCGGCGAAGGCCCCCTCTCCCCGAGGGCGGGGGGGGGTGTTTTATTGGCAAGCATATTTTGGCGCGGGGGGGGGACGCCCCCCCCCGAGGAGGGCCGCCCTCCACGAGGAAGGGCGACCCCCGCGCCGGGCGTTGGCGATCCATTGGGGAAGGAGAATCGGAATGCAGATTATCGACCTGAGCATGGAGCTCTACCGGGGCATGCCCATCTATCCCGGCCTGCCGGGCCCCAGCCTCACCCTGGACGAGGATTGGGAGACGGTGGCCAAGCGGCTGGAGACGGACAAGTACGGCGCCCCCATCATCCCGAACCACTTTGTCATCTTCATGAGCGACCACGCGGGAACCCACATCGACTCCCCTTACCACAACAACCCCGACGCCTTCTCCACCGAGCGCATCCCGCTGGAGTGGTGCTACTCCGACGGCGTCGTCCTCGACTTCACCGACAAGGAGAGCGGCTACGAGATCATGGCGGCGGACATTCAGGCCGCCCTCGACAAGATCGGCTACGAGGTGAAGCCGCTCGACATCGTGCTCATCCACACGGGCGCGAGCAAGGAATGGCAGACCGACCCCGATTACCTGGACGCGCAGCCCGGGATGAGCGCCGAGGCGACTCACCACCTCATCGACAAGGGGGTGCGGGTGATGGGCATCGATGCGAGCGGGTTCGACGTGCCCATCTGGAAGATGCACGAGAACCGGCGCTACTACGAGGCCCACCGGGTCATGCTGGAGAAGGATTATTGCCACATGGAGAACCTGGTGAACCTCGACGCCATCCCCAAGCCCTTCGGGTTCAAGCTCTCGGTCCTGCCCATCAAGTATCGCGGCATCTCGGGCTCGCCCATCCGCGCGGTCGCTTTAATCGACGACTAGGGCTCCGGCACATCCCCGGGGCGGAGGCGGAGGAAGTCGAGGGCGTCGGCCCGCTCCAGCCCCTCGAGGTCGAGCGCGTCGAGGCCGGCGAGCTGCTCCATGAGCCGGTTCACGCCCTCGGTCAGCGCCTCCAGGCGCCCGGGCGCCACCGGGTGGCCCATCCCCTCGGCCAGGGCGCGCACCTGATCCGCCGTGAGTCTCCCCTCGCTCATTTCGTTCCCTCCCCGGGCCCGGCCCCCGCACCCTCGAGCGGGGGCCGCCTCTTCCACCAGGGGCGCGCCGCCTCGTAGGCCGCCCCGATCCGCAGCACAAGCGCCTCCTCTCCCCACGGCCCGGCGATCTGGAGCCCGGCCGGAAGGTTCGCCTTCGTGAAGCCGCAGGGGACCTGGAGGACGGGGCACCCGATGGGGCTGAAGGGCGTCGTGCAGTGGCTGATGGGCGCCCAGGTCTTCATCCCGTCGAGGCAGTCCGTGATCGTCGGCGGGACGATGGGGGAGGCGGGGGTGAGGACGGCGTCCACCTCGCGGAAGAGGGCGGCCGCCTGGCGGATGAAGAGGGTGCGCGCGCGCTGGGCCTGGAGGTAGCGCCAGCCCGGGACGAAAAGGCCCTGCTCGAAGAAGTCCGCGCCGGGGGAGGCGTACTCCTCCCGCCGCTCCCGCAGGAAGGCGCGGTGATGCTCCGCGCTCTCGGCCCCGACGATGGCGGCGTAGGCGGCGCGGTCCAGCCCGGCCCAGGGGACCTCCACCTCGGCGAGGCGCGCCCCCAGATCCTCCAGGACCGAGACGGCCTCGCGGACGAGCCCCTCCACCTCGGCGTCCATCCCCGGCCAGAAGTGGTTGACGGGGATCCCGAGGGTGAGGCCGCGGACGCCCTCCCCGAGGGAGGCCCGGAAATCGGGCGGGGGCTCTCGTCCGGTGGCCGGGTCGGCCGGATCCGGGCCCGCCATGACTTGGAGGAGGAGGGCGGCGTCCTCCACCGTGCGCGCCAGGGGGCCGGCGCAGTCGAAGCTCGGCCCGAGGGGGACGATTCCCGCCCGGCTCACCCTCCCTAGGGTGGGCCGGATTCCGGCGAGGCCGCAAAAGGCGGCGGGGATGCGCACCGAGCCCCCCGTGTCCGAGCCCAGGGCGGCCGAGGCCATCCCGGCGGCCACGGCGGCGCCGGATCCGCTGCTGCTCCCGCCCGGGGTGCGCTCCCGGTCCCAGGGATTGCGCGTGGGGCCGAAGTGGGAGTTCGCTCCCGTTCCCCCCCGGGCGAACTCCTGCATGTTCGCCTTCCCCACGACGACGGCGCCGGCCTCGATGAGGCGGCGGAGGCAGGTGGCTGTCTCCCCGGGGACGAGGTCGTGCAGGACGCGGCTCCCCGCCGTCATTCTCACCCCCTCCAGGGCGAAGAGGTCCTTCACCGCGACGGGGATTCCGTGGAGGGGGCCCCGAAGCGCGTCCCGTTCGGCTTCCAGGTCGCGCTCCCGCGCAGTCCTTCGCGCGAGGTCGAGGGTCTGGGTGATGAAGGCGTTCAGCCCGGGCTCGTGCGCCTCGAGGCGCGCGATGCAGGCTT
>JAZGDQ010000342.1:0-2432 GCA_036477985.1 bacterium | reverse complement strand
TCGAGCATCTCGCGCAGCTCGCCGGCGGGCTTGAAGGCGCCGTCCGGCCCGATGGACTCGAGCCACTCGAGGTGGATCGAGCCGGGGATGGCCCCGCCCCGGGCGGCGCGCACGTTCTCCGCGTAGTATTCTCCGGCGCTCCTCGTGTCGTGGATCCGCACGTCCGGATCGTCCAGGTGGTCGAGGATGTACTGCGCCGAGGCGATGCGCCCCTCCTCGGGCGGCTTGAGGCGGCTCGCGAAGGAGGAGCGCACGATCCGCCTCCGGCCGGCGGGGCCGCTGTCCTGCGCGCCCTGGGCCATGGGCCAGGCGTCCCGCGTGAGGGGAAGGCCCGCCGCCTCCCAGGCGCCGAGGCCGCCGTCGAGGACGTGGACGTCCTCGTGGCCCAGGTACTCGAGGAACCAGAAGCCGCGCGCCGAGCGGAAGCCGGAGTTCTCCTGGTAGAAGACCACCGTCTTGCCGTAGTCCACCCCCCGAATCTCCATGAGGTAGGCGAGCATCCAGGTGAAGGCGGCGAGGGGCCCGGGGCGGGTGTCGTTCAGGGAGATGCCGTAGAGGTCGAGGTGGGCCGCGCCCTCGATGTGGCCGGCGCAGAAGTTCGGCGCGGGCCGGGTGTCGACGATGACGAGATCCTCTCCCTTGAGATCGCCGATCCGATCGCGAAGCCGCTCGGGCGTCCAGGGGAGATCGGGGTTGGCGTAGCCCTTGTCTGCCATGGGGAGGGCGCTCCTATGGAAAAGGGTGGGTGCTGGAGGTGCGGCCACTCCTGCGGAGTGTCACCCCTGCGGAGGGTCACTCCCGCCGGCCTCGAAAACGCCGCGGGAATTTTTTAGCGGTACTCGCCGGGGGCCAGCGGCTCCAGGCGCTCGGAGAGCTCGCGCGAGGAGGCGTAGGGCTGGATCGTGCGAATCGCCACCATCGCCCTTCCCTCGGGCGTGATGAAGCGGTAGCTCAGCTTGGCGACGCGCGCGAAGTTGTACCACACGTGGGTGTTCCGCTCCCCGCCGGTGACGAGGACGAGGTGGATCATGTGAATCCGCCCGTCCGGCAAGGAGAGGATCTCCATCTTGTCGATCTCGCGCGAGAAGGTCTCCGCCTTTCCCGTCCCCAGGGTGACGGTCACGACGAGGCCGAGGGGCCGGACCGAGGGGGGCATGGCGACCGGGGCGGCGGGCGGCGGGGAAACCGCGGCGGGAGGAGCCGCGGGGGGAGGCACGGCCGAGGGCGGGGGAGACGACCCCTCCGGCGTCTGCGCGAGGGCGGCGCCCGCCCCGGCGCCCAGAATCAGCGCGGCCGCCAGCGCGGCCCCGGCAATCGCCTCTCTCGGCTTCATTCTTCCTTCCCCCCCTCAAGGATGCGGCGGCCCCTGCCGTTCAATGAGTTTCTATGATAGCACCTGCCCCCCTCACCGCGCCCCCGCCTCACACCGGACCCCGTACACCGGGAGCCTTCGCCCCGGCAGGTCCCCTGTCCGGGAGGAGGCCTCCATCCCCCGGCGCCCGTTCACCCAGGAGCCCCCCCGCAGCGTCCGCAGGGGCGCCCCCTCCCCCCGGGCGACGGCGATCTCCTTCAGGTCTGGCCGGAAGGGGTCCTCCACCCACTCCCAGGCGTTTCCCGCCAGGTCCTCCACCCCGTGAAGGCTCGCCCCCCCGGCCCTTCGCCCCACCGCCTTGGGGCCCCCCAGGGTGGGCGAGAGGCCGAACACCGCGTTCCGCTCCACGAACTCATCCCCCCAGGGATAGCGCCGCCCCTCGGCGCCCCCCCTCGCCGCGAACTCCCACTCCTCCTCGGTGGGCAGCCGCTTGCCCGCCCAGGCGCAATAGGCGCTCGCCTCGCTCCAGGCCACCCCCACGACCGGGAGGTGGGGCCCCGCGAAGTGGGGCCGCCTCCAGAAGGGCGGCTCCGGATACCCCGCCTCCCTGACGAACTCACCATACCGGGCGTTGGTGACCTCGAACTTGTCGAGCCGGAAGGGCCTCACGTCCACCCGCACCCCCCTCTCGCTGTTTCTCTTGTTCCGCCCGCGTGCGGGCCGGCCCATGAGGAAGGTCCCGCCCGGGATGGCGACCATGTTCGCGTAGGAGGGCTTCCGGGGGGTGAGCCGCCTCCGCCGCCTGGGGTGAGGGTGGCGCGCGGCGGCGAGGGCGGGCGCAGAGGGCTTCTTCGTCTCCGCCCTCTTCGCCATCGGCGCT
Source organism: bacterium (assembly GCA_036477985.1). Classification (GTDB taxonomy): domain Bacteria; phylum UBA8248; class UBA8248; order UBA8248; family UBA8248; genus JAZGDQ01. Next base: position 240 of record JAZGDQ010000342.1, on the reverse strand, counting down.
TTCATTTTCTCCGGCTCCTTCGCCTCCGCCGCCGGTTTCACCTCCCCCGCCGGCTTCGTCGCCCGCGCTTGTTTCGATTCCTCCTTCTTGGCGGGAGGGGCCGGGGTTTCGGAGAGCGTCTTGGGAGGGGAGAGGCCGCGGCGCGCGCGCGCGGCCAGCTCTATCTCGATGTTGGCGAGCTCGGGCCACTGCTTCTTGTCCAGGGAGCCCAGGATGTCGCGCGCCTCCTTGCGCCGCCCG
>JAZGDQ010000341.1:0-2824 GCA_036477985.1 bacterium | reverse complement strand
CGGGGGCGCCCCAGCTGGGTGTCCGTCCATCCACATATTTAAGATAATTCGATTTATTTATACCTAAACGAATATAATTAATTTTAATTTGACATTTTTGATTAAATGACCTATATTTATATCAGATTGATACGAGGTGCCCAGCGTGCGCCTCTCCCCTGAATGTTCGGTTACGCATCGGCCCGGCAGGCTCCGAACACCCGACGAGGTTCGTCCACTATGGCTTTCTTCAAGTTCCCATCCGAGCTCCGCGCCCGCCACGCCCTCATCGTGGAGGCGGACCGCGGCCTTCGCGAGGACATCGGAAACTCGCTCAGATACTTCGGTCTGGAGAAAGTCACCCTCTTCGGAAGCGGTTTCGAAGCGCGCAAGAGCCTCCATTCGGGCCTTCCCTTCGACCTGGTTCTCATGGAGTTGATGCTCCCGGGTGTGAGCGGCCTCGACCTCATCCGGTTCATCCGCAAGGAGGAGCATCTCGAGGACCTTCCCATACTCGTCATGACGGACGAGGTGACGAGGGAGATCGTCCAGGAGGTTTCCCGGCTCGGCATTTCCGGCCTTCTTCTCAAACCCATCTCCACCCGCGACATCGCCGAAAAGATTTTAAACGTCCTTCGGAGCAAGGCCCCCCAAAGCGACAAGCGCCTCGTCAGCTGAGGCGGCGCCGCAGCGCGCTTCCGGGAGAAGACGCCGCGCGAAGGCGGAGGTGCGTTTACGAAAGGGCGGGGGAGGCGGCGGGGAGAGAGGCCGGGGCCGCCTCCGCCCCGGCGAACGCCTCGACCTCGACGAGGTTGGTGTGGAAGCAGGGGCCCCGGCCCATGTCCGTCAGGCGCTGGGAGGTCAACTCGTTGATGGACTTGCCGTCCGGGCTGGTGCGGGCGAGGTGGACGCCCTCCACGATGGCGACGCCCTCGGGCACGTCCTCCGTGACGCCGAGGCGGCGGCGTATCTCCCCCCGGGGGGAGCGCACCCGGACCCACCCCCCGTCGGCCAGTCCCCGGGCGCGGGCCTCGGCGGGGTGGAGGAGGACGCGCTGCTCCCCCTCGCCGCGCACGTTGCGGGCGGCGCCGTTGCCCGTGCTGTTGAGGAAGTGATGGCCCGGGGGGACGACGAGCTGGAGGGGGAAGCGCCCGGCCAGCTCCCCGCTCTCGGGCCCCTCCTCGAGGGGGACGTGGCAGGGGAGCGGATCGAGACCCATCTCGGCCATGCGCGCGCTGAAAAACTCCAGCCGGCCCGAGGGCGTTCCGAACCCCTCCGCGAAGGGGTTCTCGGGGGAGACGGGGGCGCGCATGTAGCGCTTCTCGCGCAGGCGCGCGAGGGTGATGCCCGCCTCCGCCAAGCGGGGCGAATCGAGAAGCTTTTCGGCCGCCTCCCAGACGCCCTCGCGGAAGTCGGGCTCCTCGAACCCCAGCCGCTCCGCCAGCAGGGAGAAGACCTCGATGTTCGCCTTCGCCTCCCCCTCGGGCGGGATGGCCCCCTCGTTCAGCCCCACCATGTACTGCCCGTAGCTGGTGAAGATGTCGGGCGACTCGGCGAAGGTGGGCGCCGGGAGGACGATGTCGGCGTAGTCCACCGTGTCGGTGGGGACGATCTCGTGCACCACGGTGAAGAGGTCCTCGCGCAGAAGGCCCCGCCGCACCGCCCCCGCGTCGGGCAGGGTGGCCGCCGCCGCGGAATGGTAGACGTAGAACACCTTGACGGGCGGATCCGCCGCCTCGGTGAGCGCCCGCCCCGCCTGGGCGATGTTGATGGTGCGCGTGCCCTCGGGGGACCACTCGGGCCGCTCGAAGGCGGCCATGTTGAGGCCGAAGGCGCCGGATGAGATGCAGAAGATCCCCCCGCCGGGCCTCTCGAGGGCGCCCGTGAGGCCCGGGAGGCAGGCGACGGTGCGCGCGTTCATCCCCCCGTTGCTGTGGCGCGAGAGGCCCACGCCCATCCGGATGAAGGGCGCCCGGGCGCGGCCGTACTCGCGCGCCAAGCGCGCCACCGCCTCGGCCGCAACCCCGGTGACGGCCTCCACCCGCCCGGGGGGGTAGTCCTCCAGCCGCCCGCGCAGCGCCTCGAAGCCCAGGGTGTGCGCCTCGATGTAGGCGCGGTCGATGAGGCCCTCGCGCACGAGGACGTGCATCATCCCCAGGGCGAGGGCGCCGTCCGTCCCCGGGCGCACGGCGACGTACTCGTCGGCGAGCTTGGCGGTGCGGTTGCGGTAGACGTCGATGACGGTGAGCTTCGCCCCGGCCGCCCGCGCCTTGCGGATGAAGGGGAGGATGTGGAGGTTGGTCGAGACGGCGTTGGTCCCCCACAAGACGATGTAGTCGCTCTTGGCCATCTCGGCGCAGTCGACGCCGACGTCCTTCCCCATCGTCATGTTCCAGCCCGCCTTCACCGTCGAGGTGCAGATCGTGCGCTCGAGGAGGGAGGCGCCGAGGCGGTGGAAGAAGCGCTGCCCCGCGTTCCGGTTCACGACGCCCATCGTCCCCGAATAGCTCATCGGGAGGATCGACTCCGGCCCCCATCTCGCGGCCGCCTCGCGCATCCGGCCGGCGACCTCGTCGAGCGCCTCCTCCCAGGAGATGCGCGCAAAGCGCGGGCCGCCGTTTCCGCTCCGCCCCTTGGGGCCGATGCGGCGCATGGGGTGGAGGATGCGGTCGGGGGCGTAGATGGTGTCGGTGTAGGTGCGCATCTTGCCGCAGATGAGGCCCTGGGCGACGGGGTGATGCGGATCGCCGCGCAGGGATTTCACCCGCCCCTCCTCGACCGTGAGGAGGAGGCTGCAGGCGTCCGGGCAGTCGAGGGGACAGATGGTCTGAAACTCTTTCTTCAT
>JAZGDQ010000340.1:0-4530 GCA_036477985.1 bacterium | reverse complement strand
ACTCGAGCTCGACGGCGCCGTGGTCGGAGGTCTCCCCCCGGGAGGGGGAGAGCTGGAAGCCGGACCGGGCGTACTCCCCCTCGAGATCCGCCATGAGGTCGGGGATGGACTCCCGCGCCACGTAGGAGGACTCGTAGGGGGGCGACTTGCCCGGCCCGGAGGAGATCATGAACTGGTTGACGTAGACGTCCTCGAGCGCCGCGCGCTCGGGCTCCCCGAGCCCGGCCAGCTCCGCGAGGAGCCCCTCCCACTCCCCCCAGAAGGGGAACTGGTCGAACGGCCGGCTCTCGGGAAGCATCTCTTCGGCCACCCGGGGCAGCGTGGCGATCCACTCCGCATCGGGGTTGAGCAGGAGGGCCCCGAAAAGGCGGTAGGCCCCCTGCCGGAGGCGGGCCAGCTCATCGAGCCGGACCGCCTCCCCCACCGCACTACCGCTCGTCTCCAACGGATTACTCCTCTCCCGGCATCAGTTCATAGACGAGGGCGGCGATGAACACCATCATCACCCCCGCCACGAAGATGGCGGCCGCGAAGGGAACCCGCGGGTCGCTGAACTCCGGGCCCGTCGGAAGACCCAGCGGGGCGGCCAGCGAGAAGTAGCTGATCGCCTGGATGGCGAATCCGCCGATCACCAGCAGGAGCGTCCAGAACTTTCGCATCATTCGCCCCCTTTCGCGGAATCCGGAACCGCCATGATGGGGAACACCTTGACGAACGCGATGTAGAGGAAAGCGCCGAGCCCGAGAAGACCCAGGATGACGCTCAGCTCCACCCAGGTCGGGGTGTAGGTGCCGACCCCGTAGGGGAGGAGCGTGCCGTGGGTCTGGGACGGGACGACGATGAGGTAGCGCTTTCCGATCGCCGCGATGTTCACGAGAATTCCGCAGAGCACCAGCACGGACACGCTGTAGCTCCCCCTCACGAACTGCACGGCGAGGAGGACGGCTGGAACCGCCAGGGAGGCGATCGAGAGCCACATCAACCCCGAGTACCTTCCGGTCATCAGCGCGGCCGTGAGCTTGGCCTCGTGGTGGGAGGCCTGGTAGGCGGAGGTGAGGAGCTCCACCGCCATGAAGTAGAGGTAGACGAAGATCAACGCCATGAGGACGTTGCCGAGCCACTTGAAGATCTCCGGCCCGATCTGGTCCTTTTCCGCCACGAAAGCGCGGCACAGGGCGGCGAGGATAATCAGGTGCCCGATGCCCGAAACCCCCGCCAGGATGACGAAGCCGGGCGCCTGCAGGGCGCTGTTCCACCCGGGCCTCCCCACCTGGAGGCCGAAGACGACGCCCAGGGTGGAGTGGGCCACCACGAGGAGGGGGAGGATGGCCAGGGCGAGCCAGTAGGTGGCCCGCTGGTGGCGCTCGCGCTCGGCGGGGGTGTCCCTATAGCCCGCCGCCCAGAGGCGGTAGAAGGTCTGGAGGACGCCCTGGGCGCGCTTTGCAAAGATGGCCGCGTCCCGCCGGCCGTCCAGGTAGAAGTACACCAGGCTCGCGAAGAGGTAGCCCGAGATGACGAGGGTGAACGTCCCGAAGAAGGGGGACATTGGCCTCCCGTACATGGGGAGGTAGAGCAGGGCCCGCAAGGGCTTGCCCACGTCCGCCATGATGCTCAACCCGCCCAGGATGAGGGCGATGATCGTCATCAGCTCGGCCATCCGCGAGATGGGCTTGAGGTGCTCCAGGTTGAAGAGGCGGATCAGCGCCGCGACGGTGATGCCCGCGAAGCTGACCCCGACGAAGTAGACGACGAAGGCAACGTAGATGCCCCACGGGGCGCCTCCCATGACGCCCAAGTCCCGCATCCCGGTGACGATTTCACCCTCGGTGGCCTGGAAGGAGTAGGCGTAGAGCCCCAGGGCCACGAAGGCGAGGGAGACGAGGACGAAGGCGAACCATCCTCCGGTCATCCGGCCGACTCCGTAGTGCAGGCTGTCGTTCGTTCTGGCCGCCATGATCACACCCTCCCTTTCACTTGCTCGATCTGCCGGACCTCGGGTCCGGGAGGATTGCCGCCGACGTAGAAGACCCTCGGCTTGGTTCCCGCCTCCTCGAGCAGCCGGAAGTGGCGCTTGCGCTGGAGCAGCCGGGAGACGTCGCTGGTGAGATCGTCCAAATCCCCGAAATGGAGCGCGAAGGCGGGGCAGTTCACCACGCACGCGGGCTTCAGGCCCTTCTCCACCCTGTGGACGCAGAAGGTGCACTTCTCGATGACGCCCTTGGAGTGGCCTCCGCCGGCGATCCGCCTCTTGCTCTTGCCGTACCCCTTTTCGAGGTCGGGGTTGCGGTAGGCCGGGGCGTTTCCGTTCGTGACCGGCTCGAGGTCCTTGTCCTTCCAGTCGAGATAGTGGGCCTTCTTCGGGTCGCGCCAGTTGAAGCAGTTGACCCCGTAGGGACAGGCCACCTCGCAGTAGCGGCACCCGATGCAGCGGTCGGTGTCGGTGGCGACCAGGCCGTCCTTGCGCTTGAAGCGCGCCCCCACCGGGCACACCTTCACGCAGGGGGCGTTGTCGCAGTGCTGGCAGCCGCGCGGCATGAACCAGGTCTTGGTGTCCGGGTACTTCCCTTCCTCGAAGCGGAAGACGTACTGCCAGAAGATGCCCTGGGGAGTGTTGTTCTCCACCTTGCACGCCACCATGCAGGCACGGCATCCCGTGCAGCGGTCCAAATCAATTACCATTCCATATCGCGCCATGGCGATTCACCTCCCTCAGGCTTTGAAGACCCGGACCTTCACCTGGAAGGACTGGTCCGCCGTGTTGGTCACGTACCCCTCCCCCGTGAAAAAGAGCTCGTTCGAGCTCACTCCCCGGCCCTTGCTCCAGGGATGGGTCCACATTCCGAAGTGGTGCGGCATGCTAACGGTATCGGGCCGGATTCCCTCCCGCGTGCGGGCCCGGACCCGGGCCCTCCGGGTCTCGCCCGTCACCGCGTTGTGGGACTCCACCCAGACCATGTCCCCGTCCGCGATCCCTCTCGCCCTCGCCGTCTTCGGGTTGATCTCGAGGCGTTGCTCGGGAACCAGCTCCGCGAGCAGGGGGATGAACGTCGAGCGAGACTGCTTGAACTCGATCAACTTGGTGCTCATCAATTCGAGGTCATACTTCGCGGGCGACTTGTCCTTGGTGAGGGTCCGCCAGATGGGAAGCGGCGTGTAGTCCCTCCAATAAATCTCCTCCGCGCCCTTCGCCTTCATCTCGTTGCGCATGCGGAGGAGGGACTCGCCGTAGAGGCGGTGCCGCATTCCCTTGAAGGGCGGGTTCTGGGCGTAGCCGTAGTACTCCTGGGCCTTGATCCGCCCTTTCACCCGGACCCCGTTCTTCTCGTAGAAGGCGACGCCCTCCTTGATCCCCCTCGACTTCGCCCACAGATCGAAGATCTCCCTCACCGAGGGCTTTCTGTCGATGGGCGCCTTGTAGGGGCCCTTCAACTTGAGGGCCTTGTTGACCTGGGCGAGGTAGCCCTTCTCGCCGTAGAGGATGCCCGCCCGCTCGCACAGGTCCATGTAGATGTCGATCTCCCCCCGGCTCTGGAAGAGCGGCTTCATGGGGGGCACCCGGAGGGTGTCGGCGTCCGTGTACTGGTCCGTCGCGCTGAGAGGCCCTTCGTACTTCTCGATGGTCGCGGCGGGCAGGACCACGTCGGCGAAATAATCGGCCGTTTCGGAGAGCCACGGGTCGATGACGGCGATGAACTTGAACTTCTTGTAGGACTCCATGAACTCCGGCTTTGAGGCGAACGAGCTGACGGGGTTCGCCATGTGAACGATCATCACCTCGGGGGTGTAGTCCACGCCGTATTTCTTGGGGTCCAGCATGGTCTTGGCGACCATGCCCGAGAGGTTGCTGTTGATGGGGAAGAACTTGGAGTCCTTCAGGTAGATGTTGTAGGGCGGGTCCTTTACCTTCGCCTCGTCCAGCTTCTTCCAGTTCTTGTGGACCTTCCACTTCCAGTCGGTCCGGACGCCGCCCACGGCCTCGATGGCCCCGAGGAGCATGAACACCATCATCATGGCCCGGATCGCCTGGAAGCCCAGCTCCTGCTGGGACATGTGGTAGGCCATGACGCCGACGGGGCGGAAGGGGAGCGTCACGCCGTCGAGCTCGATGGTGCTCCCGATCTGGGCGTTCTCGCCGAGCTCCAGGGCGATCTTGCGGATCCGGTCGGCCGGGACCCCGCAGATCTTGCCGGCCCACTCGGGGGTGGCCTCAGCGACGTGCTCCTTGAAGAGCTGGAAGGCGGTCTTCACCTTCTCGCCCCCGGCCATGAATTCGCCCTCGAGGGCGGGCTTGATGTCTTCCGCGTCGGCCGGCCTGGCCTTCCCCTCGGCGGGGTCCCAGACCTGCTCCTTGCCGTCCGCCCGGAGGAAGAATCCGTCCTCCTTCACGAGGAAGGGGGAATTGGTGTGCTTCGTGAGGTACTCCCTGTCCAGGCGGCCCTTCTCGATCAGGACGTTGGCGAGGGCGAGGGCGAGGGGCAGGTCCGTGCCCGGCTTGATGGGGAGCCACTCGTCGGCGAAATGCGCCGCCCC
>JAZGDQ010000034.1:0-8150 GCA_036477985.1 bacterium | reverse complement strand
CCCGAATCAAGCAGGAGAGCCCGGTCAGGAAATTCGCGGCCGGCGGCGCCCCCCGCGTGGCCGGCGGCGCCCCCCGCGTGGCCGGCGGCGCCCCCCGCGCCCGCATTGCGCCGGGCGGGGGGCGACTCGCCCTTCTCCTCGCGCTGCCGGTCCTCCTCCTCCTCCTCCTCGCCCTCCCGGCCCATCCGCGCGAACACTCCCTGCCCCAGACCACCCCGGAGCAGACCACCGCTCTCCAAATCCTCCGGGAGACGGTCGCCGCGGTGGAGGAGAACTACGCCCTCCTCCCCGACCTGAAGAAGATCTACGCCGCCGGGCTCAAGGCCATGGTGCGCGCCATCAAGGGGAGGAAGGTCAAGCTGTCGCGGCCGACGCTCCGGCGCGCCACGCTCACCGCCGGGCAGGAGCGCATCGAGGTCCGCTTCGGGCGGGGCGGTCGGCTCGACCTCGCCGCCTTCGAGCGCGCCTACCGCTTCGCCCTCTCCGGGGCGGGCGCCGGGGAGAAGAGCCGCGACCTCAAGGTGATGTTCGCGGCGCTGGAGGCCATGGTGACCTCCCTCGACAGGTTCAGCGGGTTCCTCACCCCGGACGCCTTCCGGGAGCTGCAAGTCTCCACCTCGGGCCGCTACGGCGGGCTCGGCATCCGCATCACCTTCCGGGACGGTCGGCTCACCATCATCGCGCCCATCGAGAACACCCCCGCCTTCCGGGCGGGCCTTCAGGCCGGCGATCAAATCGTGGCCGTGGAGGGCGACGACACGAGCGGCTTCTCCCTCCTCGACGCCGTAAAGCGGCTGCGCGGCCCGCCGGGCTCCACGGTGCGCATCTCCGTCCTGCGGGAGGGATGGACCTCCCCCCGCGAATTCGTCATCGTCCGCGCCGTCATCCGCAACCGCAGCGTGCGGAGCCGCGTGCTCGAGGGCGGAATCGGACTCCTCCGCATCTCCACCTTCCACGATGGCACGACGAGCGAGCTCGACCGGGAGCTCAGCCGGCTCATGGAGGCCAAGGTGAGCGGCATCATCCTCGACCTGCGGAACAACCCGGGAGGCCTCCTGCGGCAATCGGTCCGCGTGGCCGAGCGCTTCCTCCCCGAGGGGAACATGATCGTCTTCACGCGCGGGCGGCACCGCGACCAGGCCCTTCAGTTCCAATCGCGCACGGACGGGAGATGGTCGCGCCGCCCCCTCGTCGTCCTCACCAACAAAGGGAGCGCCAGCGCCTCGGAGATCGTCGCGGGCGCGCTTCAAGATCTCAAGCGGGCCATCCTGGTCGGGCAGACCACCTTCGGAAAAGGATCCGTCCAGACCATCATCCCCCTCAGCTACGGCGCCGGGATCCGCCTCACCGCGGCGCACTACTACACCCCCCTCGGCCGCGGGATTCACGGGAAGGGGATCGCCCCCGACGTGGAAGCGAAAAACCCGGCGCCCCAGAATCCGCCCGCCGCCCCCAAGGCCCCCCGGGACGCTCGCCCGGCCGCGCCCGACCTCCCGCTCGAGATCGCCCAGCACGTCCTCCGCGAGGTCGGCGGCGGCGGATTCGAGAAGATGCGCGCGGCCGCGGTGCGCTACCGCAACCTTCGGCGCAAGCGGATCTCCCAGGCCCGGCCTCCCGTCAAAAAGCCCGTCGGGGGGAAGCAGGCCGCCCCGGCGGCTCCAGACCGCCCCTAACCTCACCGATCCGAAGGCCCCCCGGCGGGCCGGGAGATCTCCCGCCGGCGCCCGGCCAGAGGCGCAAACCCCTCCCATCTCAATATGAGATATCCCTGTCCTCGAAAGCGCTTTCGACCCGTTGCGCAAGAGCCGCTTTCCGAATCTTCACTTTTCGCGTTTGACACAGAATCAGGGGAGGGTGGATCATGAGACGGTTGAAACCCGGGAAGGCCGCCGCCTATCTCCGCCCGCACATTCGAGGGGCGCATCCGCCGAGGTTTCTCGATGGCCCGGATGATCGATCTCATCAAAAATAGCCCGGTCGATCCCGAGGAGGATCTCCCGGGCCGCAGGCCCCGGCAGCGCGCCGCCCCCCAGGAGGAGGTCCCCGCCGCCCCGCCCGAGGAGGATTTGGAGGAGCCGCTCCAGCTCCTGCCCCCCGGCGCCATGGAAGGGGGGGCGCCCGCCGAGGCCCGGGAGGCGGCCCCGCCCCCCCAAAGCGCGCCCGGGGAGCGGCAAAGGAGCCACTTCTTCGACTCCCCCGAACAGGAAACGGCGCCTGCCGCCGAGAAGCCGCGAAGGTCCGTCCTCGAGGATTCCGTCTCCCTCCAAGGGCCGGGCGACAGCCTCCGCACGCCGAACAAGCTCGACGCCGCGTCGCGCCACTGCCCCTACCTGGGGGGGAAGAAGGATCCCAAGCAAGCGAAGGACCTCCCCTCCTCCACGAACGTGTGCTACGCGAAAAGCTCGGTGGAGAAGAAGCTCCTTCGAACCATCACGCTCCCCTACTCCATCATCGCGGCCCAGCGGCAGCGGGAGAATTGCCTCTCCAGCTATATCCGCTGCCCCCTCTACCAGGCCAAGGAGAGGAAGACGAAAAAAAGCTAGGCGCCGCGCACGCCCCTCTTCATCCCTCCCCCCGGAACCGTTCCCGTGCTCGCCATCTGTCTCGACGAAACCGGCCCCGTCCTGCGCCGCATGCCCCCGCCCGCGCCGGGGCCGGGCGAGGCCCTCGTTCGGGTCCGCCTCGCCGGAATCTGCGCCACCGACCTGGAGCTCATCCGGGGCTACATGGGCTTCCGCGGCGTGCTGGGGCACGAGTTCGTGGGAGAGGTGGAGGCCCTTGCGGCGGGGAGCGTGCGGACGGCGCCCATGGTGGGCGCCCGCCTCCCTCTCGATCAGGGCCTCCAAGCCCTTGAAAAGGCCGGAGAAAAGGGTATTCTCAAGGCGCCTGTCGATCCGGGGGCCACATCATCTTCCACCTAGAAATCCGGCGGAATTCGTGCGAGGATAGCGGACCACTTAAGGAATGCGCACCGAAGGGTAATGGGATGAAAAAGCCCCGCTTGCGCACCATCGTCGTGATCCTCGGCCTCCTCCTGCCCCTTCTGTGGGCCTCCCCCTCCCGGGCGGAGACGGTCGAGGAGCAGAGGCGCACCCGCCTCATCGCCCACCTCAAGCGGCTGGACCGGCCCGAGGACTGGCTCCTCGTCCGCAAGCTCTTCTCCACCGACCGCAAGCGCCAGATGAGCGCCCTGCAGAGCTGCCCCTTCGCAGAGGACGAGTGGCCCTGGCACCTCTCCTCGGGACATCTGGAGAACTACACCTTCACGGTCGACTTCATCCCCGTGAACATGGACGCCGACCCGGACGAGGAGATCCTCATCGTCATCCAGTCCGACCCCGAGGAGGTCCACTACCTCACCTTCTGCCTCGTCGACGACGCCAAGCGCGGCCGCTCCCCGCTCGCCTCCTACACCGAGAGCAGCCGGGGGCGTCCCATCACCTATCAGATCACCGACATCACCGCCGACGGAAACAGCGAGATCATCATCCACACGCGGGACGGCTCGCCCGAGGCCTATTCGGATTCGGTGCGGATCATCAAGGCGAACGGCAAGCGCCGCTTCGAGCTCGTCTGGTTCGGCCGCCTGCGCGACCAACTGAGCTGGCCGGCCGTCAAGACCGCCGGCGGGGGGGGCCGCACCGTCGCCCGGAGCGAGCACCTGCGGGCCAAGATGCGCCTGCACCTCAACGGACCCAAGAGCCCGGCGGGCATCGTCCTTCGCGGGGTGCGCGAATTCAAGGAGACGCTCACCTACTTCAACGGCGTGCACCGGGTGGAGGAAAGGTCGGTGGACAAGGTTCCCTTCGTGGAGCACTGGCGCTGGGACAAAGCGCGCTTCCAGTACGTCCGCTCCTCGTATTACGAATAAGTCAGGCCGCCCGAAGACCCCCGGCGAATCCGGACCGGCCCGCCGGCTCCGCCTTCGCTCTCCCGATCTTCCGGAAGTGAGGCTTTGAACGCACCGCGCCCCGTCATGTTGATCGTTCTCGACGGATGGGGGCTTCGGCCCGAGAGCGCCCACAACGCCGCCGCCCTGGCGGAGACGCCCACCCTGGACGCCCTGCTGGCCTCCCGCCCCCACACCCGGCTGCGCACCTGCGGGCGGGCGGTCGGGCTGCCCGAGGGCCAGATGGGCAACTCCGAGGTGGGCCACCTCAACCTCGGCGCGGGGCGGGTGGTGAGCCAGACCATCGTCCGCATCGAGGAGGCCATCGAGGACGGAAGCCTCGAGCGCAATCCCGCTTTGTTGGGCGCCCTGCGCGCCGCGCGCGAAGGGGGCGGGGCGCTTCACCTCCTCGGTCTCGTCTCCGACGGCGGCGTCCACAGCCACCAGGACCACGGCGTCACCCTCGCCCGGATGGCCCGCCGCGCGGGGCTGGAGCGAATCCACGCCCACGCCTTCATGGACGGGCGCGACACCGCCCCGCGGGCGGAGCTGGCCCACCTCGAAAAATTCGCCGCCGACCTCGCCCGCGAGGCGGGCGCCCGGGTGGCCACCGTCTCGGGCCGCTACTACGCCATGGACCGAGACCGGCGCTGGGAGCGGACCGAGCGCGCCTACCGGGCCATGGTCCTGGGGGAGGGGCTCCCCTGCCCCGACGCGCCCGCCGCCGTCCGCGCCTCCTACGAAAAGGACCTGAACGACGAGTTCGTCGAGCCCCACGTCGTCCGGAGCGGGGACGGCCCCCCCGCCACGATCCAGGACGGCGACACGGTCGTCTGCTTCAACTTTCGGGCCGACCGCGTGCGCCAGATCACCCGGGCCCTCACCGACCCCGGCTTCGAGGGCTTCGAGCGGGGCTCCCCGCCCCGGGTCCACTACCTGTGCATGACCGAGTACGACGAGAGCTTCACCCTCCCGATCATCTTTCCCCCGGTTTCGATGGAGGGTCTCTTCTGCCACGCGCTGGCCGCCGCGGGCAAGACCTGCCTGCGCGTGGCCGAGACGGAGAAGTACCCCCACGTCACCTACTTCTTCAACGGCGGGGTGGAGAAGCCCCCGCCGGGCGAGCGGCGCATCCTGGTCCCCTCCCCCAAGGTGGCCACCTACGACCTTCAGCCCGAGATGAGCGCCCCGGAGGTGGCCGAGGCCGTCCTCGGCGCCCTGGCGGAGGGGGCGGACGACGCCATCATCCTCAACTTCGCGAACCCGGACATGGTGGGCCACACCGGCTTCGAGGAGGCGGCGATCCGCGCGGTCGAGACGGTGGACGGGCGCCTGGGGCGCATCCTCGCGGCCCTGGAGGCGGCGGGCGGGGCGGCCCTCGTCACCGCCGACCACGGCAACTGCGAGCAGATGTGGGACGAGGAGAACGGGTGCCCCCACACCGCCCACACCCTGAACGACACCGCCTGCATCCTCTTCACCCCGGGCGCGGAGGGCCGCCTGCGCGGGGGCGGCGCGCTCTGCGACGTGGCCCCCACCCTGCTCGGGATGATGGGCCTCGCGCCCCCGCCCGAGATGACCGGAAAGGACCTGCGATGCGGTTGAGCCCGAAGGCCGGACCCCTCCGGCCCGCCGAAAGAGGAGCCCCGCGGTGAGCGATTCCACACCCGACTACGACGGCCTCATCGCCCTCTACCGGGCCGAGGTCGAGGGCCTCACCGAGGCGCAGCTCGACTGGGACGACCTCTCCCAGGAGTGGTCCCGCTGGAGCATCCGCCGCCAGATCAGCCACGTGGCCGTGGCCTACTTCTTCTGGATCGCCAAGATGTGGGGCAAGACCCTTTGGCCGGACGATCCCCCCGCCGACCCGATCGACTTCCGCAAGACGGCGGTCTACGACCGGCGGATGGACGAGGAGAAGTACTGGAAGATGGAGGACCTGTGGCCAAAGTTCGAGGAGGCGATCGGCTTCGCCAAGCGCGCCGCCGAGGGGAGGAGCGCGGAGGAGATGAACGGCCTTTCCATCACGCGCACCTTCAAGCCCGACCTCATGATGGGCGAGACCGACCTCCCGGTCTACGCCTTCTGGAGCTACGCCTCCACCTTCCACGAGGAGGGGCTCGACCAGCACCCCGACGACGAGACCACCTTCACCTTCACCCTCGCCGCCACCCTGCGCACCATGCACTGGGAGGCGCTCACCCACCTGCGCACCATCCAGCGCCTCAAGATCGCCCAGGGGCTCGCGCCCGCGGTTCAGGTCCCCCGCGTGGGCTATCTCATCGACCCCTTCTTCTGGGGACCCGAGGATGAGCCGCCCCTTCATCCGGCCGATTGACACCCGCGCCGGGGCGGGACGAATATCATTCATCAGGCGCTGACCGGCCGCCGCCTTTCCCCGATTCGGAGGTGGATGGATGCCCCCCCAGGTGGAAGTCGGCCTCATCCTCACCCTCACCCTGCGCGGGCTCTTCCTCTCGACCTACGATCAGATCCGCGAGGCGGCGATCGAAGCCGAGCGCTGGGGCTTCGACTCGGTGTGGCTCTGCGACCACTTCTTCACCATGGACCCCGGCGCCTACGCCCGCCAGAAGAAGTTCCCCGGCGCGGAGGAAGAAGACAGTAGCGCGGAGGCGGAGGACGGCTCCCAACCCCTGCTCGAGGCGTGGACCACCCTCTCGGCTCTCGCGCGCGACACCACCCGCCTGCGGCTGGGGACGAGCGTGCTCTGCGTCGGCTACCGCAACCCCGCCGTCCTGGCCAAGATGGCCGCGACGCTCGACGTCATCAGCGGCGGCCGCCTCGAGATGGGCATCGGGGCCGGATGGATGGAGGCCGAGTACGCGGCGTACGGGTTCCCCTACCCGAAGGCCTCGGTGCGCATCGCCCAGCTCGAGGAGGCCGTCCAGATCATGAAGCGCATGTGGACCGACCCCCACCCCACCTTCGAGGGAGAGCACTTCCGGATCCGCAACGCCGTGTGCGATCCGCCGCCCGTCCAGAAGCCCCACCCGCCCATCTGGATCGGCGGGGAGGGGAAGAAGGTCCTCCGGGTGGCGGCCCAGCACGCCGACCGCTTCAACGCCCGCTGGTGGCCGCCGGAGCGGTTCCTCGAGCGCGCGCCCGAGATCGAGGCCGCCTCGCGCGAATTCGGCCGCCCGGACGGCGCCCTTTCGCCCTCCCTGATGAGCATGCTCATTCCCGAAAAATCCCGCGCCGACGCCGAGGCCGAGCGGGCCAACTATGCGTCCATCCCCGACGAGGGCGTCATCGCGGGAACCCCGGCGGATTGCGTCGCGCGCATCCGGCCCTACCTGCGGGCCGGGGTGCGCCGCTTCCTGTTCACCATCCCGAACCTCGCCGAGCGGCCGGAGCGCCTGCGCCTGGCCGGAGAGGAGGTCGTCCCCGCCATCCGGAGCCTCGGGGCCGATTCGGCGCTCCGCGCGGGGAGTTGAGCGGACGCCCGGACAGGCCGCCGGGGGCCCAGGAGGAGGAGCCCATGACCGAGAACCTCGAAGCCTACCTGAAGCCCACCGCGATCATCGACTCGGACGACCCCGGCATCCGCGCCAAGGCGAAGAAGCTGGCGGCGGGCGCCGCGGACGAGAAGGAGGTTCTCGGGCGCATCTACTACTTCGTCCGCGACTTCCCCTACGACATCCTCGCCGCCTTCGGCTACCTGGCCGAGGGGAAGCGCGGGGCGAGCGACGTCCTGCGCGAGGGCAAGGCGTTCTGCATGGGCAAGGCGAGCCTCTTCGCCGCCCTGTGCCGCGCGTCGGGCATCCCCGCCCGGATCGGCTTTCAACAGGTCCACTGCCCCGACAAGCCCTTCATGAACGAGGAGGTGGCCCGCATCTGGGGCGACCGCAAGCTCCCCTGGCACTCCCTCGGCGAGGCCCACCTGAACGGGAAATGGCTCAAGCTGGACGCGACCATCGACAAGGACTACGCCGCGGCCAAGGGGCGGACCTACAGCCGCGAATACGACGGGGAGAACGACATCCCCACCGTGGAGGGCCCCGTCATCAAGCAGCTCCAAAGCCACGCCGACTATCCCGCCGAGGTGGCCGACTGGTACGGGGAGATGGCGAAGGAGGTGATCCGCGCAGTGGAGGAGGATCGGATCTCCCAGGAGGTCTTCACCGACGAGGAGATGGCCGGCCCCGAGGCGGACAAGGTGAGCGCCCCGGCGTCCGGCTAGGGGGGAGGTCGCCGCCGGGAAAATAAGGGGAGAAACGAAGATGGCCGGAGAAGGTTTTCC
>JAZGDQ010000339.1:0-3595 GCA_036477985.1 bacterium | reverse complement strand
GGCGAGCGGGACGGGGTTCCCGGCCCCGCCATCGCCGAATGCCTGGAGGCGGCGGGCGTGGAGGTGATTCACCAGACGACGGCGTGCTTCGTCTGAACCTCCGCGGGCGCCATGGACCTGGAGAACCAGACCACCGTCAAGGATCTCGTCGAAGCGAACGGCGCGGAGAACCTGGTGGTGGTGCTGGGGATGGGAGGCGACGGCCTCCGCATCGCCGCCGAGACGCTCACGAGCGGCGACCCCAGCTGGGCCGGGCCCCTGGCGGGAGTCTCGTTGGGACTCCCCGTCTATCACATCCTGGAAGAGAGCGTGCGCTCGCGCGTTCCGGCCGATGTGTACGCCGAGAAGCTCCAGCTCATGGAGATGGTTCTCGACCTGTCCGAGATTGAGGCCGCCATGTCCGGGATGCGCCGGTGAGAGGCTAGGGATGGACTTTCGGCTCGAGATGGGGATCTTCCCCGTCACCGATATCCGCCTGGGGGAGCGGACGGCCTACCGCGCCGGCGCCCTCACGGTGGACGCGGCGGACCTTCGCGAGCTGATCCTGAGGGACGGAACGCTCCGGGACGTGACCTTCCACACGGCGAAGCCGGGCGAGTCGGTGCGGATCACGAGCGTGCTCGACGCCGTCGAGCCCCTCTACAAGGTGCGCGGCCGCTCGTGCGCCTTCCCCGGTTTTCTCGGCCCCGCCCGCACGGCCGGGGAGGGGAGGACGCACAAGCTGGCCGGAATGTGCGTCGTCAGCTCGACCTACTTCACCGGCCCCCAGACGGGGGTGATGACCTACCGGGAGGGAATCGTCGACATGACCGGGCCCGGGGCGCGCTACTGCTGCGCCTCCGAGACCGCGAATCTCGTCCTGCGCTTCGAGCCCCTTCCCGGCGTCTCGAACGGGGAGCACGACGCGGCCGTGCGACTCGCCACCCTGCGCGCGGCCTCGCGGCTGGCCGAGTGCACGGCGGGGCTCGAGCCCGAGCGGATCGAGGTCTTCGAGCTGGCCGATGCGGACCCCGCCCTCCCGCGGGTGGTCTACGTCGATCAGGTCATGCACCAGGCCGTCCTCGTCCAGACCCTGATGTACGGCAAGGACATGGACGACTCCCTCCCCACCCTGATCCACCCGAACGAGATGCTCGACGGCGCCGTCGTCGGCGCCAACTACAAGACGCAGCAGAAGGTTCCGACCTATCTTCACTGCAACAAGCCGCTCCTCCTGGAGCTCTACCGCCGCCACGGGGAGGACCTCAACTTCGCCGGGATGATCATCACCCGCGGCCACCGGGACAACCAGGCCCTCAAGGAGCGCTCGGCCCAGTACGTGGCGAAGCTCGCCCGCCTCCTCGACGCCGACGGGGCGGTCCTCTCCTTCGAGGGCGGGGGGAATTCGTCCGTCGACTACTGGCTCACCGTGCAGGCGCTCGAGCAGATGGGGGTCAAGGCCGTCCCCACCATCTACGAAGTGGGAAGGCCCGGGACCGGCGAGTTCCCCCTCGTCTACCACGTCCCCGAGGCGGACTCGATCGTGAGCAAGGGGATGCAGGGCGACCGGGTGGAGGCCCCGGCCATGGAGCGCTTCATCGGCGGGGAGACCATCCACTTCTACGGCGACAAATCCTTCGCCGCGGCGTCGAGTTTCTCCACATCGAGCAGCAACTACTACGGGATGGAATGGGCGCTCGAGCTGAGCCGCATGATCGGAAGGGCGTATTAGCCCCGGGGACGGTCCCCGGGATGAACGGAGGGCAGGGGATGGGCGCGGGCCGCAAGATCCGGATCGTTCACTACCTCAACCAGTTCTTCGCCGGGGTGGGCGGCGAGGAGGAAAGCGATCACCCCCTCACCCTCAAAGAGGGGCCGGTGGGCCCCGGCCTCCTGCTTCAGAAGATTCTGGCCGGGGAGGGGGAGGTCGCGGCCACCCTCTTCTGCGGGGACAGCGCCTTCTCCTCGGACGAAGAGGCCTTCGCCGACGCCGCCCTGGCGCACATCCGCCGCCTCGCGCCCGACCTCCTCATCGCGGGCCCGGCCTTCAACGCCGGCCGCTACGGCCTCGCCTGCGCGCGGCTTTGCCGGGCGGCCCTGGGGGCGGGCGTCCCGGCGCTGACCGCGATGCACCCCGAGAATCCCGGCGTCGCCGCCTGCCGGAGGGAGATCCGCGTCGTCCCCGCCGCGGAGACGGCGGCCGGGATGGAGGAGGCGCTCCACGGCCTCGCGCGCCTGGGCCTCAAGCTCGCCCGGGGCGAGCGGGTGGGCGCGGCGGCGGAGGAGGGCTACCTCCCCCGGGGAATCCGCTACAACGAGATCTCCGAGGTTCCCACCGCCCAGCGCGCCGTCGACATGGTGTTGAAGAAGATCAAGGGCGAGCCCTTCGTCTCCGAGCTCATCGTCGAGAAGCTCGACGAGGTTCCCCCGCCCCCGCCCATCGGCGACCTCGAATCGGCCGTCATCGCCGTCGTCTCCGAGGGGGGGATGGTCCCGCCCGACAACCCCGACCGGATTCCCGGCTCGCGCGCCTCGAACTGGGGGAAGTACACCTTCGCGGGCCTTGATGAGCTCCCCGAGGGCTCCTTCATCTCCATCCACGGCGGCTACAACACCGTCTTCGTCAACGAGGACCCCGACCGGATCATCCCGGTGGACGCCCTCCGGCGGCTCGAGCGGGAGGGAGCCATCGCCGGCCTCCACGACACCTTCCTGAGCACCTGCGGCAACGGCGGCGGCTACGGCGACATGCAGGAGGTCGGCCGCGCCTGGGTGAAGGAGCTCCGGGCGATGGGGGTGACGGGGGTCGTCCTGCCCGCCACCTGAGGGACGGGCACGCGCAGCGGCGCTGCGCTCGCGAAGGAGCTCGAGCGGGGGGGCATCCCCACCGTCGTGGTCTCCTGCCTCCCCGACGTGGCCAAGGACATCGGCGCCAACCGGATCGTGAACACCAAGGCGGGCCACTTCCACCACCCCTTCGGGGACCCGAGCCGCCCGGCCGAGGCGGAGCGCGAGTGGCGGTTGGGCGCCGTCCGGGCCGCCCTCGAGGTTCTCCAGACCCCGGTGGAGGGGCCGACCGTGTTCGAGTACTGAGTCCGCGGGGGCGCATGATCGTCCGATAGTCTCGTGCTTCAAAAACATGGATCTCGGGGCGAATGAGCCGCTCAGCGGGATGTCGCCGGCAAGCGGCCGTGGAGGGAGGGCGCGCTTGCACGGTTGAGGAGGAAGTCGATGGCGCCCCGCTGCCCGCTCGTCCACATCGATGAGGTGGAGCCCGAGAAGACGGGCCCGGGCGGAGGGCCGGCGGTGGTGGATCTGCGCTTCCCGATCAGCCGGCGACAGGGCGTCCCGAACTCGGCCTTCCTCGCGCGCTTCCACCCGGGAGCCACCGCCCTCAAGCACCGCCACGACGGCTGCGACGAGCTGGTCTACATCCTGAGCGGCCGGGGGAGGTTCGGCCCCGACGGCGTTGAGGTGCGCCCCGGCCACGTCCGCTTCATCCCCCGCGGCGGGGAGCACTGGCTCCGCAACATGCGCGCTGCCGAGCCCCTCGACGTCCTCGCCTTGTTCCCCGGGGGGGGGAGCAGGGTGGAGACCCGTGTCGCCGGCGTGGGCG
>JAZGDQ010000338.1:0-3853 GCA_036477985.1 bacterium | reverse complement strand
TCCTTTGCCCCGGGTTGATATTTGGTATACTGGCGTCTCTTCCAAAACCAATGAAAACGGCGTCTTCCCGGAGAGAGGCCCAAGGGGCGCCATCAGTCCGGCGGCCGGGCTCCGGTCGCGAAATTCGGGGAAATGGAGCCTTTCTGAGGATTCAATGTTCAGGGGAAGAAGGATAACAGGAGGATTGCCGGCATGAGAAAAACACTCGGTTTGACTCTCTCGGTGCTCCTGGCGGTGGCCATGCTGGCAGGTCCGGCGGCGGCCGCCAAGGAGAAGAAGAAGAAAGCGGCGGACACCCAGTTCATCCCCATCCTGATCTACCGGACAGGTCCGTTCGCCGCCGGCGGCAGCGGGATCATGGGCGGCTTCATGGATTACATGCAGCTCCTGAACGTCCGGGACGGCGGAATCAACGGGATCAAGCTCTCCTGGGAGGAGTGTGAGACCGCCTACAACACCGCCCGCGGGGTGGAGTGCTACGAGCGGCTCAAGGGCAAGGGCAAGCGGGGAGCGAGCGTGGTCCATCCGCTCTCGACCGGCATCACCTACGCCCTCATCGAACGGGCGACGCGCGACAAGATCCCTCTCGTGAGCCTGGGCTACGGGCGCACCGACGCCTCCGACGGAACGGTGTTCCCCTACGTCTTCCCGCTCATCACCAACTACTGGTCCCAGAATTCGGCCAAGATCCGCTACATCGCCAGCCTCGTGGGGGGCGAGGACAAGCTGAAGGGAATCAAGATCGCCAACCTGCACCTGGACCACCCCTACGGGCGGGAGACGATCTTCATCCTCGACGCCATGGCCAAGCGGTTCGGCTTCGAGGTGCGCCACTTCCCGGTGCCCTGGCCGGGAATCGACCAGAAGTCGCTGTGGCTCCAGATTGCGCGGCGCTACAAGCCCGACTTCGTCATCAACCGTAACTGGGGCGTCTCCTGCACGGTTCCGCTCAAGGAGGCGGCGCGCCTGGGATTCCCGCGCAACCGGATTCTCGGCGTCTGGTGGTGCGGCTCCGAGGAGGACGTCGTCCCCGCCGCCAAGGCGGCAATCGGCTACAAGACGACGAACTTCCACGGCGTCGGAACGGACTACCCCGTAATGCGCGACATCCTCGACATGGTGTACGGAAAGATGAAGGGGCACATCTCCTCCACCCGCGTGGGGAACGTCTTCCACGCCCGCGGCGTGGTCTTCGGCATCGTGACGACCGAGGCCATCCGCACCGCCCAGGGGAAGTACGGGAAAAAGGTGCTCAGCGGCGAGGAGGTGCGCTGGGGCCTCGAGAACCTCAACATCACCAAGGCGCGGCTCAAGGAGCTCGGGGCCGAGGGGTTCATGGCCCCGCTGAAGACCTCCTGCGCCAACCACGAGGGCGGCGGCGAGATCTTCATCCAGCAGTGGACCGGGACGAAGTGGAAGGTGATCGCTCAAGACATCAAGCCCTACAAGGATTTCGTCTGGAAGGCGATCAGAAAGTCGGCCGCCAAGTACGCCAAGGAAAAGGGGATCACCCCGAGGAAGTGCACGTAATTCCGGCCCGGCGGAGTTTTTTTTGATGACCGAAGGCGCAGGGGCGCTGCTCAGCGTCAACAATATCGAAGTCATTTATGACCACGTGATTCTGGTCCTGAGAGGAGTCTCGTTGGAGGTCCCCGAGGGGGGCGTCGTCGCCCTCCTCGGGGCCAACGGGGCGGGGAAGAGCACCACCCTGAAGGCCATCTCGGGCCTCCTCCGCACCGAGCGCGGAGACGTCACGAAGGGGGTCATCGACTTCGGGGGCGCCGCGATTCACAAGCGGGAAGCGGACGAGGTGGTCCGGCGCGGGATCGTCCAGGTGATGGAGGGGCGGCGCGTCTTCGAGCATCTCTCGGTGGAGGAGAACCTCCTCACCGGCGCCTACACCCGGCCCAACGGCGCCAACCTCAACCAGGACCTGGAGCTTGTCTACTCCTATTTCCCCCGGCTCGCCGAGCGCCGGAGCGCGAAGGCGGGCTACGTCTCGGGCGGCGAGCAGCAGATGGTCGTCATCGGGCGCGCCCTCATGGCCCGCCCCAAGCTCATGCTCCTCGACGAGCCCTCCATGGGGCTCGCCCCCATGCTGGTGGAGGAGATCTACGAGATCGTCCGGCGGCTGAACCAGGAGGAGAAAGTCGCCATCCTGCTCGCCGAGCAAAACGCCAACATCGCCCTGCGCTACGCCCAATACGGCTACGTCCTCGAGAACGGGCGGATCGTCCTCGACGGGGACGCCAAGACGATCGGGGAGAACGAGGACATCAAGGAGTTCTACCTGGGGCTGAGCGGGGTGGGGCGGCGCAAGAGCTACCGCGACGTCAAATACTACAAGCGCCGCAAGCGCTGGCTCAGCTAGGCGCCGGCGGCGCGGCCCTCCGCCGGCGGCGCGGCCCGGCCTTCCGCCTGGATTCGCATGAAACCCGACAGGCGCAGCGGATACCTCGACGCGGACAAAGAGACGATGTCCGCCGACGCGCGGCGGCGCTATCAGTCCGCCTGGCTCCGGGCGCTGATGGACCTCGCCTGGGAGCGGGCGCCCGGCACGCGGCGGCGCCTCGAGGAGGCCGGCCTCGCGCCTGCCGATCTGGGGGACCCGGAAGCGCTGGCCCGCCTTCCCGTCCTCAAGAAGAGCCGGATGCCCGACCTTCAGAAGGCCGACCCCCCCTTCGGCGGCTTCTGCACGATTCCCCTCTCCGGGGTGCGGCGAATCTTCGGCTCCCCCGGCCCCATCTTCGAGCCGGTGGGTCAGGCTCCGGGCAGCTGGCACGCCGAGACCGGCCTCTACGCCGGCGGGATCCGCCCCGGCGACGTCGTTCTCAACACCCTCTCCTACCATTTCGCCCCGGCCGCCCACATGCTGGACGAGGCCCTCAAGCTCCTGGGCTGCGCCGTCGTCCCGAGCGGGGTGGGGAACACCGAGGCCCAGATTCAGGCGGCCCAGGCCCTCGGCGCGGTCGCTTATGTCGGGACTCCGAGCTTTCTCATGACCCTCCTGACGCGGGCGGAGGAGATGGGCGCGGGGCGGCTCCCCTTCGAAGTGGCCCAGGTGGTGGCCGAGCCGCTCCCGGAGTCCCTGCGCGGCGCCTTCGAGGAGGAGCACGGCATCCTCACCCGCCAGGGCTTCGGCACGGCCGAGCTGGGGATGATCGCCTACGAGTGCCCCGAGAAGTCCGGCATGCACCTGGTGGACGACGCCATCATCCATGTGTGCGACCCCCAGAGCGGGGAGCCGCTCCCCAACGGGCAGATCGGCGAGCTGGTCGTCACGGTGAACGAGGAGACCTACCCGATGATCCGCTACGGGACGGGCGACCTCACCGTCGTCGAGGATTCGGCCTGCGCCTGCGGGCGCACCTCGGCCCGGATGCTCGGCTGGCGCGGGCGCGCGGACGAGGTCACCAAGGTGCGCGGGATATTCATCCACCCGCGCCAGGTGGACGAGGCCGCCGGCCGGGTGGAGGGGGTGGTCCGGCGCCAGGTCGTCGTCACCCGGGAGGGGCACGAGGACGTCATGACCTTCCGGGTGGAGCTGGAGGAGGGGGCCGACCCCGCCGCCGCCGTCTCCGCCCTGCAGGAGGCCGCCCGTGCGGTCATGAACCTGCGCGCCGCGGCCGAGGTCGTCCCCCCCGGCTCGATTCCCGAGGACGCCAAGACCATCGAAGACCGCAGGGAGTGGGACTAGCCCTCGGCCCCGGAAGTTTCCAGAAACCGCTCGATCCGCCGAACGATCTCCTCCGGCGCGTCCTCCTGAAGAAAGTGGCTCGCGTCGGCGATCTCGCAGCACTCCGCCCGGGGGAGGGCGTGCTGCCAGAGGCGCAGGACGGAGGCGGGGAGAACC
>JAZGDQ010000337.1:0-2018 GCA_036477985.1 bacterium | reverse complement strand
GCCCCGCCGCTTTGTTTTCGGAGATGCGGACCTCACAGCGCGCCAGCGCGAGGGGGAAAAAAGCGTCCACCCCGAGCTCGGCCCCTTTTTCCAGCACCCACTCGAAGCGCTCTCCCTTGATGAGGGGAAGGCCGAGCGAGATGGAAAGAGGAGAGGGCGGCCGCCGCCCCAGCCGCTCGATGATTTTCCCCTCGGCGGCCCCGGGGGAGACGGCGGTGAGCTCGGCGATGAACTCTTCGCCCTCTTCGGTGGCGATGCGGCACCGATCCCCCGGCTTCATCCGGAGAGAGCGGGCGAGGTGGGCGGCCTCCTCGCCCTCGATGCGGGCGGTGTCGCCGGCGACGAGAGAGGACGCCGTGTAGAAGAGGCGAAGGCGGTCCGCGCTCACGGTTTTTCGATCTCGACGGCGGCCCACTCCTCAAGCCGCCTCCGTCCGGCGATGGCGAGGCCGGCCGCCTCGGCGATGCCGCCGAGGATGTCAGCTTGCTCGAAGCCGATGCCGCTCAGGACCCCTCGTCCGCCCGACGCAAGGGCTTCGGCTATCCTCGGGGCCATCTCGCGGAGCGGGTCCAGGAAAATGTTCGCGGCGAGAAGATCGACTTTCCCCCACCACTCGCCCAGCGCGTCCGGCTCGAGCGTTCCCTCGATGACGCGCATCCGGCCGGCGAGGCCGTTCTCTTCGGCGAGCTTCCGGGCGGCGTCCGCGGCCTGGGGGTCGAGGTCGAGGGCGAGGGCTTCGGCCGCGCCGAGCCGGAGCGCCGCCGCGCTCAGGATGCCCGTGCCGCAGCCGATGTCGAGAAATCTTCGGGGCGCCTTTTCGGCGCAGAATTTTTCGATGGCGAGGAGGCAAAGAGCGGTCGTGGCGTGGCGGCCCGTTCCGAAGGCGAGGGAGGGTTCTAAGACGATCTCCTCCCGGCCCGGCGGAGGGGCGCTCTCCTCCCAGGGCGGGCGCACCCAGAGGCGCTCGCCGTATTCGCGCGCCCCGAACATCCCGCGCGAGCGCGTGACCCAGTCCACCTCCTCGATGTTGCGCACGGCGATCGCGCCGGGGCCGATGCCCAGGTCCGCCAGGGCGGCCTCGGCGGCGCGGAGCTTCCGGGTGGCGCCTTCTTCTAGGAGGAAGTGGGTGACCAACACGGCGGCGCCCGGGCGGGCGTCGCGCGACTCGACGGCGGAGGCGCCCGATTCGATCAGGCGGGCGGAGGCTTCCTCGGCGATCTCGCCGGGCACCTGGGCCAGAAGCTCCATCCATTTCGGCATCGCGGGATCAGCCCTTCAGGGGCAGGATGACCTCGGCGCTGCCCTGGCTGGCGAGCTCGCCGAGCTGGTTCACGCCGGTGAATTCGACGGTGACGGAGCCTCCCTCCCCCTTTTCGGCGACCTTGCCGGTGTAGCGGATGGTGTCGCCGTAGATCATCGGCTTTCGCACTTTGCAGTCGTGGCGCTTGAGGAAGCCGGCGTCCCCCATCCAGTTCGTGACGAAGGGGGTGGACCAGGCGAAGCGCATTACCCCGTTGTCGAAGGGGCCCGGCATCCCGCGCCCGGCGGCGAGGGTGAAGTCCTCGTGCTGCTGGGAGTTTTTGACGGGCAGGCCGATTTTGGGCGTCACGACGGCGTTGTGGGGCGCCTTGATGATGTCGAGGTAGCCGAGGCGGCCCGCTTTGTAGGAGGGGCCCAGCGCGGCGCTCCAGGCCACCATGTCCCCGATGGTCAGAGGGCCCCGCAGCATCGGGGGAAGCGCGTCGCCCACCGAGACGTCCTCCCAGTGGATCGTATCGGCGCCGGTCCTTTTTTCGGCGCGGTACTCGGCCTCGATCTTTTGGATCTCCTCTTCATTGTAGAAGGTGATCTCCCGGTCGTAGAGGAGGCTGTCTCCCTCCTGGAGGGTGCGGATCATGGTGCCGGTGGCGCGGGCGACGACCTCGTCCTCTCCGCTGAAGTAGGTGAACTCCCCGATGATGAAGATCAGCTTCCGGCCTGCCTTGTTCGTTTTTTCGAACATCTCTTTTTGAACGGAA
>JAZGDQ010000336.1:0-5387 GCA_036477985.1 bacterium | reverse complement strand
ATTTTCCGTCCCAAGGCCGGCCGGGGGGCAATATATTCTGGCGGGGCGGGAAGGAATGATCCCCCTCTTTCTCCCTCTCCTCCCCCCATTCCCCGCGCGCCCCTGCGCCTGGGCGGCGAATCCGCGCCGAGGGTCGGCCCCCGCCGGAGGCCGGCCAAGCCGGGGGTCGGCCCCGCGCCGGGGGCCGCCACGAGCCGGGCGGCATGGGATTGCGGGGGCGCGGGCCGGGCGGCCATAATGCGGTCTCCGCCGGAAGGAAGGGTCCCCGTGCAGAACGAATCAGGAGGGTGGACATGACCGGGGAGTTCGAGCGCGCGCGGCCCGCCTCGAAGGCCCTCTTCGAGCGGGCCAAGGGCGCCCTCGCCGGAGGGGTCACGAGCGAGCTGCGCACGGCTCTTCCCTATCCCATCTTCATCGAGCGCGCCGAGGGGTCGCGCAAGTGGGACGAGGACGGAAACGAGTACATCGACTACTGCATGGGCAGCGCAGCCCTCCTGCTGGGCCACAACCACCCCGCCGTGGTGGAGGCCGTCGCCGCCCGCCTGGAGAAGGGCACCCTCTACTCGGCCCTGACCGCGCTCGAGGTCGAATGGGCCGAGCAGGTGCAGCGCCTCTACCCCTCGGCCGAGCGGGTGCGCTTCCTGAGCTCGGGGACCGAGGCCGCCATGCTCGCCTTCCGGGTGGCGCGCGCCGTCACGGGCCGCGCCAAGATCCTCCGCTTCGAGGGCCACTACCACGGCTGGATGGACGACACCTCGATCGGGGTGAAGATCCCCTTCGAGGAGCCCTCGACCCACGGCATGCTCCCCGCCATCGCCGAGGCCACCGTGGTCTGCCCGTCCGATGCGGAGCGCGCGGCCGAGGCCCTCGCCCGCGACCGGGACATCGCCGCCATCATCCTCGAGCCCTCGGGCGCCTCGTGGGGGACGGTCCCCCTCCCCGAGGGGTTTCTGGCGGACCTTCGCCGCCTCGCCGACGAGAGCGGCGCCCTCCTCATCTTCGACGAGGTGATCACGGGCTTTCGGTGGAGCCCGGGGGGGGCGCAGGCCCTCTTCGGCGTCACCCCCGACCTCACCACCCTGGCCAAGATGCTCACGGGGGGGCTGCCGGGCGGGGCGCTCGCCGGGCGGGAGCCCTACATGCGCCTGCTCGACCCGGCCATCAAGCACAAGGGTAAGCGCGCGGGCGTCTTCCACCGCGGCACCTTCAGCGCAAACCCCCTCTCGGCCGCGGCGGGGGCGGCCGCCCTCGAGATCGCCGCGACCGGGGAGCCCCAGCGCCGCGCCGACGCCCTGGCGGCCCGGCTCCGCGAGGGCATCGGGCGCATCCTCACCCGTTGCGAGGTGGCGGGCGCGGTCTACGGCGACTCCTCCACCTTTCACATTTATTTGGGGGGGGGCGTTCGGGGGAGCATCGAGGGGCTGGACGCCCGCGCGCTCAAGGGCATCCCCGGGCGGCGGGTCTTCGCCCTCCAGCGCGCCCTCCGCCAGCGCGGGGTGGATCTTCTCTCCTACACCGGCGGGGTCACCTCATCGGCCCACACCGAGGCCGACATCGACCGCACGCTGGAGGTCTTCGAGGAGGCCATCCGCGAACTCGCCGAGAGCGGGGTCGTCGAGACGCTCTAGGCGGGAGCCGGCCGGTTCGCCGAACCATTCAACCTCAGCCGGGGACGACGCGGATCTCCTCCAGGGGATAGGCCTGGAGGTTTTCCAGGCCGTCCGCGGTGACGAGGGCGCAATCCCCCAGCCAGAGGCCGCAGCGGTCCGGATCGGCGATGGGCCAACTCGCCACGCTCATGCACTGGCCCTCCGCGAAGCGAAAATCCTCTTGGGTGACCTCCCCGTCCACGACGCGGACGCCGATCCCCACGTTATAGTTCCCCCAGCCGAAGAGCAGCGTATTGTTGTGGAACCCCGCTTCCCGGATCGCGCTCGTGAGGGCGGGCTTGATGTCGCGGACGCTCACCCCGGGGCGGACGGCGGCGTAAACGTCCCGGCGGGTCTTCACCGCCGCCTCGAACATCCGCTCATAGAGCGGCGTCGGAGGGCCGACGAAATACGTTGCCCACACCTTGCCGAAGTAGCCGCCGTAGCCCACGGCGAGCTCGGTGAGAACGACGTCGCCTTTCTCTATCGGCCGCGTGAGGGCGTACGGGTCGGGGTACACCATCTCAGGGTCCGCCATCGGAGTGGCCCCGATGTGGCCGAAGGGGATCCGCCCCCCCATGCTGTGGGCCGTGGCGAGGACGATATCGAACAGATCGCTGGGGCGGCTTCCCGGCCGGGTGGCCTGAAAGAGAACCTCGTGGACGGCGTCCGTCATCTCGGCGCCCCGCCGGATGAAGGCGATCTCCTCTTCGCTCTTGACGATGTACAGCTCCTCGAACCACTTCGACACAACCGGGAGTTCGGCGTTCGGCAGCCGCTCCTCGAGGGTCGTGAAATGCTCCCGGGGAAGCGAGATGTCGTGGACAATGCTCGCCCCCACCACCCCAATGCGGCCCGAGGCCAAGCCCAGCTCCTCGATCCGGTCGGCCACCCGGTTGGCAATCTGGCCGAGCGAACCGGGACGCACATCCCGCAGCCGGGTGATCTTCCGCGCGTTTGCGACCTGGTAGTCCCAAGGGACAAAAAGGGTGGGCTCCCCTTCGAGGGGAAAGACCACATAGGTCTGGGTGAACGAAGCATACCGCGCGATATAGACAACGTTGGCCTGGCAAGGGTCGGTCCCGATCAGGCCGCCGGTCCCGTAGACGATGATGGCGTCGAGGCCCTCCTCGCGCATCGCGGCCCGGATCCTCGCGTCCCGCCGGGCGTATTCCTCCTCGCTGAAGTGGGGCCAGTAGAGGTTGGTGGGCTCGGCCATGGGAGATACCTCCGCTTTTCGGGGGAGACGCCGCGCCGGACTCCCCCGCCGAGCCTCGGGCGTCCTTCCCCGCCCTCATTCGCTAAAGATGGGCCGCCTCCTCGCTCGCCAGCATCCCGCCGAGCTTCAGGGGGTTCATGTTGTCCATCCCGTCGATGTGATAGCACATCATGGCGTCGCGCAGATGCCGGCCAAAGGGAAGATCGGTCGCGTCGCCATGGCCGCCGAGGACGCTCATCGCGTTGTTGCAGACCGCCTGCACCATGCTCGAGGAGAAGAGCGCCGCGCGAAGCCCCTCCTTGGGGTCGTACTCCTCATCCCCGGCGGCGGTGTCGGCATGCCAGGCGGCCCGCCAGTTGACGTCCCGCGCGGCGGAGATCGAGATGTACATGTCGGCCAGGAGCCGCCGGACGCCCTCGTCCTGGAGGAGAGGGACCCCGGCGGCGGACCGATTCCTGGCGTGCTCCTTGGCGTCCTCGAAGGCGGCGCGGCCGACGCCCACCGAGAAGGTGGCCGTGGTGGGCATGTGGCGGCCGAACTGCCGGCGGCCGAAGGCGTAGCCCTTGTCCACCTCGCTCAGGCGCCACTCGTCCGGAACCTCGACGTTCTCGTAGATGAGTTCCGCGTTCATCATGAGGCGGGCGCCCATCTTCTTGTGTACATGACCCCGCCGGAAGCCCGGAAGATCGCTGTGGGTGAGGAACAGGGTGGCGCCCTCGTTCACCGGGGCTTTGGGGTTGGTGCGGGTGACCAGGACGTTGACCGTGCTGATGGCGCCACAGGCGATGAAATGCTTCGTGCCGTTCAGAACCCAGCCTTTCCCCTTGCGCTTCGCGGAGAATTTCATGCCGCCCGCGGGATCGGTGTAGGGCAGGAAGTTGTCGGTCCCGTAATCGGGCTCGGTGCGGGCCATTCCCAAGGCACCCGTCTCGTCATCCATGAACCGCGGGAGGAACTCCTTCCGCTGGGCCTCGGTCGTGTAGAGGCAGAGCGTCTTGGCCACCTTCCAGCCCTGGTGCAGCACCGAGGCGAACCCCGCGTCCCCCTGGAAGAGCTCCTCGAGCAGGACGCAATGGCCCAGGATGCCCATCCCCTCCCCGCCCATCTCCTTTGGCACGGTCAGCGTGCGCAGGCCCAGACGCGAGGCCCTCCGCAGCGTCTCCATCGGAAAGGCGGCCACGGGATCGGCGTCGGCCATCCGGTCCCACTCGGCGGCGTAGGGCTTGAGCTCCTCCCGGGCGAACTGCGCCGTCTTCTGCCGAAGGCTTATGATTTCATCGTCGAGCGTATAATCAGGGAGACAGCCCATCTTCATTGCGCCCCTCTTTCCGGCGTGAAGCGCCCTTCGGGCAATCCAGCAATCTCTTGTTCGGGGAGGCAGGCAGGCCGATGTAAATATGTATAGGACGAATGCATCTTGTTTACAAGGGGGAAGCCCCCCTTCCATATCTTTCTCGGGGGGTGTTCGGGGAAGCATCGAGGGGCTGGACGCCCGCGCGCTCAAGGGCATCCCCGGGCGGCGGGTCTTCGCCCTCCAGCGGGCGCTTCGCCGGCGCGGGGTGGATCTTCTCTCCTACACCGGCGGGGTCGCCTCATCGGCCCGCACCGAGGCCGACATCGACCGCACGCTGGAGGTTTTCGAGGAGGCCGTGCGCGAGCTTGCCGAGGGCGGGGTCATCGAGACCCTCTAGGCCGAGGGCGTCATGATCTTGGCCGAGAATTTCACCACCTTGGGCTTCACCAGGCTCTCGAAGTCCTTGTAGAACATCCGGATCAGCTCGACGTGGGAGCCGGCGTTGAAGGTGATCTCCTCGTCCTCGGCCAGGCTCTCGGCGACGAACACCTCGATTCCGTAGAGGTTGCCGAAAGGGGGCATCGCGCCGAGCTCGCACTCGGGAAAGATCTCGCCGAATTCGGACTCCCCGGCGAGCTCCACCCGCTCCGCCCCGGCGGCCTTTTTCATGAGGTCGAAATCCACCTTGTAGGAGGCGGGCAGGACCGCCATCGCCATCTTTCCGTCGAGCTTGAGCATGACCGTCTTGGCCATCTCCTTCCCGGGAACGTGGGCCGAGGCCGCGACTTCCTGAGCGGTGGCGGCCGGCGAGTGGGTGATGGCGACGTACTTGACGCCGTTGGAGTCCAGGAAATCCTTGAGCTTTTTCACTGGCATGGCGGCTCCCTCCCCCCGAGGCGGGGCCCGGATTCGGCGCCCCTGCAACCCCCCAGGCTTTGAATATCAATATAGGAGGAATCCCGCCGCCCGGCCCCCGGTTTCGGCGGGCGATGCGCGGCCGGGATGGGGCGAGAGAGATTTCGCCCGGAGGCGGGCGGGAATATTTCGGACGCCCCCACCGCCCTCTCTCCGCTCGACTGCCTTCGACCCGAGCTCGGCTCGACTGAGCTCGCGGCTCGGCTGAGCTCGCCGAAGTCCGAAGTCAGGCCGAGGGTAGCTCGCCGAAGTCAGGCCGCGGGGAATGAGGGCGGGATGTCGTTGGGAGGTGTGGCGCGCGTTCTACGGA
>JAZGDQ010000335.1:0-3620 GCA_036477985.1 bacterium | reverse complement strand
CCCCGTTCGCCATCAAGTCGGTCGACCGGGTGAACGTCATCGCCAAGGGCGAGGTGGTCTACGACGCCCTGCCGCAGGAGCTTTGGGAGAACGAGGAGATCAAGAAGAACTATCTGGGAATCGGCTGAGGCGCGGGCCTAACGGCCCCCGCCGCGGGAACGGCCCCCGCCGCGGGAACGGCCTCCTCGGCGGGCCTTGGCGATCGCCAGGGCCACCCGGTCCGGCGTCATGGGCAGCTCCCGGAACCGCACCCCCACCGCGTCGTACACCGCATTGGCGATCGCCGCCGCCGTGGGAGCCGTCACCTGCTCCCCCACCCCCTTCGCGCCGTAGGGTCCGTTGGAGTAGGGATCCTCCACGATGATCGACTCGATCCGGCTCGGCACATCCTCCACCGTGGGGATGAGATAGCCGTGCATGTCCGGGTTGCGCATCCGGCCCCCCTCCTGGACGATCTCCTCCATCACACCGAACCCGATGCCCATGTAGACGCCCCCCTCGATTTGCTGGACGACGCCCATCGGGTTGATGGCCTTGCCCACGTCGTGGGCCGCCCACACGCCCGCCACCTCGATCTCCCCCGTCTCGGGATCGACGAGAACCTCGGCCGCCTGGGTGCCGAAGCCGTACACCTCGTAGGGCTCCCCCAGTCCGGTCTCCTTGTCCGTCTTCGCGGGGGGCGGAATGGCGTCCGCCGCGCCGATCATCTTCAGCTCATCCGAGACGAACTCATCGGCCACCTCGGCCAGGGTCACCTTCGTCTCCTCGTGGGATTTCGAGTGGACGACCCCCTTGCGGAGCTCCAGGTCCTCGGGGTCCACCTCGAGGAGGCGCCCCGCCAGGCGGAGGATCTCCTGCCGCGCGCGGAGGGAGGCGTTGTAGACGGCCTTGCCTCCCTGCATGGTGACGCGCGAGCTCGAGCTCGTCCCGCCGAAGGGGTCCACCGCGGTGTCCACCACGTCCATCCGGAACTCCTCGAAGGGAACGTTCATGGTCTCGGCCGCGATCTGGCACAGCACGGTCTTGCTCCCCTGGCCGAAGTCCACGACCCCCGCGGCCACCTGGATCTTTCCCTCGGCCGTGAGAAACACGCGCGCCTCGGCCGGGGAGTAGGCGTTCCCCGTTCCATACAGGCAGCTCGCCACCCCGAAGCCGCGCAGCCGCCCGTCCGCGGCGCGGGAGGCGCCGTTGCGGGCCTTGATCCAGCTCGAGGCCTCTTCCACCCGGGTGAGGGTCTCGAGCATCCCCACGCTCTCGGGGAGGTGCTGGTTCCACCCGGTGCGCGAGCCGATGCGCAGGCCGTTGATGCGCCGGATCTCGATCGGGTCGATCTTCAGGGCGCGGGCGATCTCGTCCATCTGCTGCTCGCAGGCGAAATTCACCTGGGGGACCCCCGGCCCGCGCATCTGGCCCCCGTAGGGGTGGTTGGTGTGGACGCAGAAGACGTCCACCTTGACGTTGGGCACCTGATAGGGCCCCACGGCGTGATAGGTGGCGCGCTTGAAGGCGGGCGGGTTGTCCCCCCCGCTCGAAGCGTAGGCCCCCCGGTCGAGCCAAATCTCCACCTCGGCGGCCACGAGGCGGCCGTTCTTGGTGGCGCCCGTGCGCGAGCGGATGTAGGCGGCGTGCCGCTTGGTGGAGGCGATCATGCTCTCCTCGCGGGAGTAGACCAGCTTCACGGGCCGGCCGGCCGCCCGGGCGAGAACCACCGCCCGGAGACAGACGTCCACGCTCGCCTCGTTCTTTCCGCCGAACGCGCCTCCCGGCAGGGTCTGGACGAAGCGGATCGCGGATTCGCCCTTGACGCCGAGGATGCGGGCCGCGTTCTGGCGCATGGCGAAAGGCTGCTGGGTGCAGGCCCAGATCTGGAAGCCGCCCCCGGGCAGGGGGCTGGCGCAGGCCGACTCGACCTCGATGTAGAGGTGATCGACCGCCGGGGTGCGGTAGACGTTTTCGATCACGATGTCGGCGGAGCGGAAGCCCGCCTCCACGTCGCCGTTTCGGATCTTGGCGCTGTTCAGGAGGTTCCCCTCGGGCCAAAGCTTGAAGGCGCCCTTTTTCATCGCCTCCTGGGGATCCTCCAGGACGGGCAGGGGCTTATACTTCACCTTGATCCGGCGCACGGCCTCTTCGGCCGCCTCAACCGACTCGGCGGCCACGAGGGCCACCGCGTCGCCCATATAACGCACCCGATCGCGGCAGATGAGAGGGGCCGCGCGCCTGTGGGGGAGCATCCGCGCGCTCTCGGGGAGATCCGCCCCGGTGAGGACGACGGGGACGCCGGGGACCTTCCTGGCGGCCTCGGCGTCCACCGAGAGGATTCGCGCGTGGGCGTGCTCGCTCCTCAGAACCCGGCCCACGAGCATGCCGGGCAGGGAGAGGTCGTCGAGGTACACCGCCGACCCGGAGGCCTTCTCGGGAGCGTCCAAAAAGGGGAGGGCGGCGCCGACGATCACCCCGCCCATGTCTTTCGCTTCGGCCATGGAATATCTCCAAAAATGGGGCGCGGGGAGATTCCGCCCGCGCAAGGACCATCTGTTTCCGCGTTGGGGGGGCAATCTACCCCCCGCCCCCCTTCTTGTCCACGGGGGAAGGAACGGGCCGCCGCCGGAGGAGGCCCGCCTTCCGTTTTCCGGGAGGGGAAGGGAGGGTGCGGCTCCCCTCCGGCGGATTCAGCGCCCCCGCGCCGGCCGGCGGCCCGGCCCGAAGCCGGAGGGGTCCGAACAGGACCAAAATGTGCGAAATTTCAGCTCACCCTCTCTCCCGGCAGGCCCTCCCGCCCTGAGCGGGCGATTTAATTGCCCCAATGTGTGACCCAGGTCACTCAAATTGAGAAAAAATCTCCTCCGGAACCGGCAGAACCTCTTTTATGTCCATATAATTGATGGCTCAGGGGAATTGCGCCTATCCTCGGGAGGGCGCTCCCGAATCGTTCGGGACGGCCCCCGGACGCAGAAGCGAAGGGCGGCTCATGGGAACCATCAATCTCGATGATCTGAAGCCCGACATGATGCTCGCGGCCGAGGTCAAGGCCCGGAACGGGCGCACCCTCCTCACCGCCGGGACCCAGCTCACGGCGAAGCACATCGACATCTTCAAGACCTGGGGCGTCACCGAGGCGGACATCCAGGGCGTCGCGAAAAAGGATGTCACGGCCGCCGCCGCCGAAAGCATCGACCCCAAACTCTTCCGAAAGGCCGAGAAGGCCACCCGGGAGAGGTTCCGCCACGCCGACGAAAGCCATCCCTTCATTGAAGAGCTCCTGCGGCTTTGCACCTTCCGTTCCATCCACGCGATGGAGAAGAGGGCCGGTTGATGAGCCTCACGGCGAGCGATCTCATCTCGAAAGACAGCAAGGTTCCCTCACTGCCCACGATTTTTCTCCAGATCAATGAGGCCGTGAACAAGCCCCGCAGCTCCATGCGCGACATCGCCCGGATCATCAGCGCCGACCAGGGGCTCTCCGCGCGCCTGCTGCGAATCGCGAACAGCGTCTTCTACGGGTTCCCCTCCAAGATCGACACCATCTCGCGGGCGATCACCATCATCGGCACGAAGCAGCTGCGCGACCTGGCCCTGGCCACCACGGTCATCCAGATGTTCAGGGGGATGCCCACCAA
>JAZGDQ010000334.1:0-2473 GCA_036477985.1 bacterium | reverse complement strand
TCCCTCCGCCCTCTCGATCCCCTCCTCCACCCTACGGCCCCTCCAGACCCCTTGGGGTTGACAGGATTGGGGGGGAGGAATATATTTGAGCGAGTCAAGTACCTCCCCCCCGGGGGAGTGGCTGCCGAAAGGCAGCCCCGCCGCGAGGTGGCTGCCGCGAGGTGGCCGCCGGAAGGCGGCCCCCGGTGGAGACCGGGAAGGACGGGAGAGGGAAGATGGCCGGATCGGCGGCGGCACATACGACGAAGACCCGGGAGGTGGGCTGCCGAAAGGCAGCCCCGCTCGGCGCGCGCCTCTACCGGGCCCTCGAGCGCCTCCGCGCCCTCCGCCGGCCGGAGGGGGACGAGATCTGCTGCCGGGGCGTCACCTTCTCCCAGTGGTCCCTCCTGCGGATCCTCTGCGAGAGCGGGGAGGGGGCGGCGCCCATGGGCGCGCTCGCGGCGAACCTGGGCCTCACGCCCGGCGGGGTGACGCGCTGCGCGGACCCCCTGGTGGAGCGGGGGCTCCTCAACCGCCTCCAGCGGCCCGGCGACCGGCGCGTGTGCTGCCTCGAGCCCACCCCCGAGGGGGTCAAGCTCTGGCGGGCCATTGTAAGAGACTGCGCCGCGCGCGAGGGCCGCCTCCTCCAAAGGCTCCCCGAGGGGGAGCGCGCCGCCGCCGTCCGGGGGATCGAGCTTCTTGCCGGAGCGGCCGAGGCCGAGCGGATTGAATCCGCACCGGCCTGAGCCCGCACCGGACTGAGTCCGAACACGGGTTGAACACGCACCCGGGCTGGACCCGCACACGGGTTGAGCCCGCACAGGGAGTGGAAAGGAAACCCATGGTGAAAGAGACGGATTCCCTCCCCATCGTTCCGGCGCCGCCCGCCGGCTCCTGCTGCGATCCGGAATTCTCCGGGTGGCGCCTGCCCAGGCTGCCCGCCGCCCTGGCCGGGCTCGCGGCCCTCGCCCTGCTGGCCGCCCTCCTCGCCGGGCTCACCCCCGCACGCCTCATCGAGGAGGCGGGACGGAACATCTCCTTCGCCGCGGGCGTCTCCTGGAATCTCCTCCCCTACTTCCTCATCAGCGTGGCGGCCTCGGCCTGGGCCACCGTCTCGGGATTCTCCGAGCGCATCCAAGGCGTCTTCGCGCGGCGCGAGGCGGCCGCCGTCGCGGGCGCGGCCGCCGTCGGCGCCCTCATCCCCATCTGCTCGTGCGGCGTCATCCCCCTCATCGCGGCCCTGCTCGCGGGCGGGGTCCCCCTGGGGCCGGTGATGGCCTTCTGGATCAGCAGCCCCCTGATGAGCCCGGAGAAATTCGTCCTGACCGCGGGCGCCTTGGGAAGCGAATACGCCGTGGCCCGCCTGGTGACGGCCGTCCTCCTCGGGGCGGGCGCGGGGTACATGACCTCCCTCCTCTCGGCAAGGGGACTGCTGCGGAATCAGCTCCGCGGAATCGCCCAGTCCGCCGCCGCGTGCTGCGCCCCGGCGGAGGAGGCGGCGGGCGCCTGCGGCACGCCCGCCGAGACCGCCCCCGGCAAGACCTTCTGGGGCGAGGCGCGGATCACCGCCCTCTTCCTCGGCAAGTGGCTCCTCCTCGCCTTCTTCCTCGAGGGGCTCATCGTCCACTACGTCGACCCCGCCTGGATCGCCGGTCTCCTCGGCGGAGACAAGCCCCTCGCCATCCCGCTCGCCACGGCGGTGGGCATCCCGCTCTACACATCGGGCGTGGGCGCCATTCCCATCGCGCAGGGCCTCATCGCCAGCGGCATGGCCCCCGGCCCGGCGCTCGCCTTCCTCGTCGCGGGACCGGTCACCACCGTGCCCGCCATGGTGGCGGTCTGGGCCCTGGTGCAGCGGCGGACCTTCTCCATCTACCTGGGGACGAGCATCGCGGGCTCCCTCGCCGCGGGCTACATCTTCCAGGCCCTCATGGGCTGACGCACGCGCCGCCGCACCTCCCTCCAAAACCCTGGCATTTCGGGGCTTCTCACGGCCTCCCGGGCCCTTCGCACGGGTTCGCCTTTCGGCGTCGCGGAAAATTCGGGGATGAGGGCAAAATCCGGGCGACAGAGCGGAGGGGAGGACTATATTGTATACAAAGGACATTATAGTCCTTTTATCGGTGCGGGCCATCCTGCCCCCCCCTTCCCCTTGAAGAGGAGGGAAACCCCATGGACCACCTTCTCATGGGCCTCCTTCTCGTCATGGTTCTTCTCGCCATCTATTGCCCGGCCCTGCCCCAAGCGGTCGGCGCCTGCCTCCGCCACCGGCGGCGCGAAACGCTGGCCTGTCCCGAGACGGAGAGCCCGGTCTCGGTGCAGGTCGACGCCGCCTGCGCGGCCCGGACCGCGATCTGCGGCAGGCCCCTCCTTCGGGTGCAGGATTGCACCCGATGGCCCGGGCGGATGGGCTGCGCGCAGGGCTGTCTCGCCAAGGTGGCGTGAGCCCGGCGACGGGAGGAACGAAAGAGCGCCCCAGGCCCGGGGCGGCGGA
>JAZGDQ010000333.1:0-2533 GCA_036477985.1 bacterium | reverse complement strand
CGGCGGAGGCCTGCGGCCACACGCGCATTCGTCTCCGGCGCCACGCTATACCAGAGGGGCGCGGCGGGGGTCAAGAAATCCTTTCCCCCCTTCCCGGAGGGGGAACCGGGCGATTCGATTGAGCCGTCCCACCCGGGGTGGTAGCATTCGGGAAGAGCGCTCTTTAAAGCCACCGAGAGCGGTTTCTTTGTCTTTCGCGCGCCTCTGGACGCCTGGGAAAATGCCCAAGAATCGGACCGCTCGAGCGGTCCTCGGTATCGCCGCCTTCTTCCTCGCCGGGGTCTCCCCTCCCCCGGGGGGCTCCGCCGCGCCCAGGCCCGCCTTCGGGAACCGGGTGTTCGTCGAGGCCGTCAAGCGCATCCGCCCCTCGGTGGTCCACATCCAAGTCACCCCCCGGAGGTCCGGCTCGGGCGGCCTCATGGACTTCTTCGGCCGGGGGCCCATGAAACAGTCCCCCTTCGGCCTCCCGCCCTCCGGGGTGCGCCAGAACGTGGGCGCCGGCATCGTGATCTCGGATGACGGCTACATCCTGACCAACCACCACATCGTCCAGAACGCCGAAAGCATCTTGGTAAAACTCCATACCGGCGAGGAGTTCGACGCCACCCTATCGGGGGTGGACGAAAAATCCGATCTCGCCCTTCTGAAAGTGGACGCCCCCGATAAGCTCAAGGCCGCCACCCTCGGCGATTCGGATTCGGTCGAGGTGGGCGAGTGGGTGATCGCCGTGGGAAGCCCCTTCGGACTATCGCATTCGGTGTCGGTGGGCATCCTCAGCGCCAAGGACCGGGATCTCCACCAGGGGCCCTACGACAGCTACCTCCAGACCGACGCCTCGATCAATCCCGGAAACTCGGGCGGCCCGCTGACGAACGCCCGGGGCGAGGTTATTGGGATCAACACGGCGATTTTCTCGCGCGGGGGAATCCAGAAAAACATGGGCGTGGGTTTCGCCGTTCCGATCAACCAGGCCAAGGCGGTCATCGACGATTTGCGCCACCGGGGATACCCGATCCGGGGGCGCCTGGGGGTGAGCGTCGGGCGGGTTCCCCCGGATGAGGGAAAAAAGCTCGGCCTGCCCAGGCTCCGGGGGGCCAAACTCGCCGAGGTCGTGCGCGGCGGCCCCGCCCACAAGGCCGGCCTTCGGCGCGGGGATGTGATCGTCGAATTCGGCGGCAAAACGGTGGTGACCTGGCAGAGCCTCCCCCGAATCGTGGCCCGCTCGAAGCCCAAAAGCGACGCCGAGGTGAAATTCTACCGCGACGGAGCCCTCAAAGAACTCCGCGTCCGCCTCGGCAGTCTCCCGGACCGGCCGAAAAAATCGCGCAAGGACTTTCACCCATCGCTGGGAATGAAGATTAAGGCGATCACCCCCCGCCTCGCCAAACGGTTCCGCCTGAAGACGGAGGAAGGGCTCGTCATCATCCGGGTCAAATCCGGCGGGCCCGCCGAGAGGGGGGGCGTGCGGGCCGGAGACCTCCTCCTCGAGGTGAATCACGCCCCCGTCGCCACCCTCTCGGAATTCCGGAAAACCCTGAAGCTCGCGGAGGGGGATGACTCGCTCCTTCTCCTCCTCCGCCGAAGGGAAACGGATATTTTCGCCGCCGTCCGGGTCCGGTAAACTCAGCGCATGATCACGGAATCCCGCCGCCTTCGGGCCCGAATTTACCTCGCTTGCCTCCTGGCCCCGCTGCTCGCCGCGCTGCTCGTCCAGCTGCCAGCCGCTCCGGCCCAGGGCGCGGCGGCCCCCCGGCTCCGCCCCCTCAAAGAGCGGCGCAACCCCGTCGTCCTCGCCGTCGAAAGCGCCGCCCCGGCCGTCGTCAACATTTCCACCTCCCAGGTACGCCGGGGGACCAACCCGTTCTCGCAGCAGAGAAATCCCCTTGCCGAGGAATTTTTCCGAAACTTCTTCGGGCCCCCGCTCAAAAAACCCCCGGGGAGGAGCCTGGGCTCGGGCGTCATCATCCGCGCCGACGGCTATATCCTCACCAACGATCACGTCGTCTCGGGGGCGAGCGAAATTCGCGTCCATCTCGCCGGCAACAAGATCTACCCCGCCCGCATCATCGGCTCCGATCCGACGAACGATCTTGCCGTCATCAAAATCGACGCCGACGAGGCCCTTCCGCACCTGCCCATGGGCCGCTCGGAGGATCTGATGATCGGCGAGACGGTGATCGCCATCGGAAACCCCTTCGGGCTTCAGCACACGGTCACAACAGGCGTGGTGAGCGCCCTGGGCCGCTCCCTCGGGAAAAGGGAGAAGGGGCACAGGAACCCGGCCGACTTTATCCAGACCGACGCCTCGATCAACCCGGGCAATTCGGGCGGGCCGCTTCTCAACATTTACGGGGAGCTGATCGGCGTCAACACCGCGATCTTCAGCAAGGCCCAGGGGATCGGCTTTGCCATCCCGATCAACCGCGCCCGCCGGATCGTGGGCGACCTGATTCATTTCGGAAAAGTGCGGAAGGTCTGGGTGGGGCTGGTCCTTCAGGACCTCACCCCGCGGCTCGCCTCGAGGATCGGCTAC
>JAZGDQ010000332.1:0-2417 GCA_036477985.1 bacterium | reverse complement strand
GGCGCCCTCTTTTTCGCCTTGCGGACGAGCGAAAACGCGTGATTGCCGACCCAAAAGAAGCCGGGAAATCATACCAAAGAGGCCGGGGCATGTGAAGCAATATCCCGGAATCTCCCCCAAGGGCGCGGGCGCCCCGGCCCCCTCCGGCGGGCGGGAGGCCCCGCTCCGATGAGCCGGCCGGCGGCCTCCCTCTGGCGCGTCCCCGCCTTCTACTTCATTCATTTCTTCAGCGTGGGGGTCCTCCTCCCTTTTCTGAACGTCTATTACCACACTGTGGGGATGAGCGGCGCCCAGCTCGGCTTCCTGAACGCGGCCCCCCGGCTGGCCCAGGCGGTGGGGCCCCCCGCCCTGAGCGCCCTGGCCGACAAGCTCCGCCGGGGGCGGGAGGTGCTCCTGGTCTGCTCGGCCCTGAGCGCCGCCCTCATCCTCCTCGTGTGGGGGGTGCGCTCCTTCTGGCCCCTCCTCATCCTCGTGACCGCCTACACCGTGGCCCGGGGGCCGCTCGTCCCCGTCGCCGAGAACCTCTGCCTCAGGGACATCCGGGAGCGGGGAGGCCAGTACGGGCGGGTGCGCTGGTGGGGCTCGCTCGGCTTCATCGTGGCGGCGACGGCGGCGGGCTGGCTCATCGACCGGGTGACCATCGGCGCGATGTTCCCCCTCGTGGCCGCGAGCTCCGTCGCCC
Source organism: bacterium (assembly GCA_036477985.1). Classification (GTDB taxonomy): domain Bacteria; phylum UBA8248; class UBA8248; order UBA8248; family UBA8248; genus JAZGDQ01. The sequence goes on along the minus strand of JAZGDQ010000332.1, from coordinate 1,735 downwards.
TCATGGGGGTGATCTTCTTCTTCCCCCGCGAGAGCGGGCCCCCCCGGACCCGGTTCCGGGGGGATCTGGCGGCCCTCCTGCGGCGGCGGCCGCTGGTTGTCTTCCTCCTCGCCTCCATGCTCGTCTCGGTGAGCGGGGGGCCCTTCGGAATCTATTTCAGCATCCACCTCCGCGGGCTGGGGATGTCGGGCGGGATGGTCGGGCTGGCGTGGACGGTCGGGGTGGTGAGCGAGATATTCTTCCTGATATTCGCCCAGGCCATCCAGCGCCGGGTGGGGCTCAAGGCCATGATCGCCGCCGGGATGCTCGCCTCGGCCCTGCGATGGGAGATGACCGCCTGGACCTCCGATGCCGCCTACCTGGTGGCGATCCAGACCCTCCACGGGGTGTCGTTCGGGGTGTACCACGTCGCCGCCGTCCAGTACGTGGACCGGCTGAGCGGGCCGGCGACGAAGAACACCGCCCAATCCCTCTACGGCGCGGCGACCTTCGGGGTGGGCTCGACGGTGGGCGTCCTGGGGGCGGGGTTCCTGCTCCCCGTCCTGGGGTTCATCCCCCTCCTCCACGCCGGGGCGGCGCTGGCGCTCGCCGCCGGCTTGGGGTTCATCCTCCTCCCGGACGGCGAGGGCGGGGCGGGCGATGGGGGACCGGAGGAGTGGCGCCCCGGCGGGGCGCGCCCCGCCACGTGGGATGGTTCTCTGTGAGGAGGGCTATCCGGAGGGCTTGCGCAGGCGGATGATCACCCCCCCGCCGGGGCGCGGCGCGGCCGCCTCGAGGGCGCACCCCTCCGCCTCGGCGCTCTGGGGGACGCTCTCGGCGGGCTCGCCCTCGTCGAGCCACACTTCGAGGACCTCGCCCGCCCCCATCCCCTCGAGGGCGAGCTTGGTCCGCACCCAGGTCATGGGGCATATCTCGCCGAGCAGGTTCACCGTCTTGGCGGGCTCCATCTCTCGCTCCCTTGAGGGACTGCATGGCCGATCCTGCCATTTTTCTCACCGGAACGGGAACCGGGGTGGGCAAGACCGTGGTGGGCTGCGCCCTGGCGGCCCTGTGGGCGGCGCAGGGGCGGGGCCCCCGCGTCCTCAAGCCCGCCGAGACGGGTTGCGCGCGGCGCGGGGCGGGGCTCCACCCGGCGGACGCCTGGGCGCTCCGCGAGGCGGCCGGGGACGCGCGCCCGCTCGAGGAGATCTGCCCCCACCGCTACGCGCCCCCCATGGCCCCCGCCCACGCCGCCGAGGAGGAGGGGAGCGCGCCGCCCGATCCGGAGGCCGTGGCGCGGGCCGTCGCCGCCCTCCGCCAGGCGCCGGGGCCCCTCCTCGTGGAGGGCGCCGGCGGGCTCCTGGTCCCCCTCGCCCCGGGCGTCCAGATGATCGACCTCGCCCGGCGGTGCTCCCTGGCCCTGCTGGTGGTCGCGCCGCTGGGGCTGGGCGCCCTGAACGCCGCCCAGCTCACCGTCCGGGCGGCCCGCGCGGAGGGGCTGCCCGTCGCCGGGATCGTCCTGAACGACCTGGAGGGGGAGGAGACCCCCGCCGCACGGCGAAACCCCTCGGCCATCGAGGAGTTGTGCGACGCGCCCCTCCTGGGCGTGTTCCCCCACCTCCCCGGAATCGGGGACGCCATCGGCGGGGGTACGCACCCCGGCTCCGGGGCCCGGCCCGGCTCCGCCGCCGCCGATCGGCTCCGCCGCGCCGCCGCCGCGCTCGACCTCGCCGCCCTCGCCTAGCCGCCTCGGGCG
>JAZGDQ010000331.1:0-2225 GCA_036477985.1 bacterium | reverse complement strand
TGCGCATTCCGCGGCCGTATGCCGTTGCGTCTTCGGGGGGGCTTGCGGCGAGACCCCGCCTGTGTCGAGGGCGGCTTCCGCTGTGCTAATGTGGGGGCCGGGAAAATGGAATTCCACGGACAACCGGGAGGTTTCATGCAGATCGTTCAGGACAAGCTCAAAAACGGCATCCGGGTCGTCACCTCCGAGCTCACCGACTCGGGCGCCGTCGCGTTTCGCATCTACTTCGGCTGCGGCGGCCGCCACGAGCGGGACGAAGTCGTCGGCGTCTCCCACGCCCTCGAACACATGGTGTTCAAGGGAACGCCCACGCGGAGCACCCTCGAAATCGCGCGCGAGATGGAGGGGAACGGCGCCGTCATCAACGCCCACACGGCCGGCGAGCTGACCTGCTATCACTTCACGGCGCCGGCCGAGGTGTTCGGCGCCGTCCTCGACGTATACGCCGACGCGGTGAACAACGCTCTCCTGGACGGGGAGGAGTGGAGCCGGGAGCGCAAGGTCATCCTCGAGGAGCTGAAGATGTACGAGGACATGCCCCGCGCCTGGGTGTCGGACATGCTGGAGACGACGATGTACAACCTCCAGATGGGCGTCATCGGGAGCCGCGAGACGATCAACGCGATCGAGCCCGAGCACATGCGCGAGCTGATCGAGACGTGGTACCTGCCGGGCAACACGGTCATCTCGGTGGCGGGCGGGGTGAAGCACGAGGAGGTGATGGAGCTGTCCGAGCGGGTTTTCGGCGGGCGCGAGGACGGCGCGGAGCCTCTCGAGCGGCCGGAGCTCCCGACGGAGAGCAGCCGGCGGATCGTGGACCAGGCGCGCCAGACCGACCAGGTGAACCTCGCCATCGGCTTCCGCGCCTTCGGCCTCGACCACGAGGACGGCCCCGTCCTCCGCCTGATGTGCGACATCCTGGGGGGGAAGATGAGCAGCCGCCTCTTCACCGAGGTGCGCGAGAAGCGCGGTCTGGCCTACAGCGTGAGCGCCTCGCCCCAGGCCTACACCGACTCCGGACTCGTCGAGTTGCGGGCCGGAGTCGCCCTCGAAAAGGCGAAGGAGGCGACCGAGGTCATCCTCGCCGAGGCGGCGCGCATGAAGAACGAGGAGGTGAGCGCCGACGAGCTCGCCGAGGCGAAGCGCCACCTGCGCGGGAATCTCCTGATTCAGGAGAGCTCGGATTACCACGCCGGGCGCAACGGGCGGAACCTCCTCCTGCGGGGGAAGCTCTATCCGCTCGAGGAGCAGCTGGCCGAGTTCGAGGCCGTGACGGCGGAGGACATCCAGAGGGTGGGCGGCGAGGTGTTCCGCGAGGAGAAGCTGACGGCCGCCGTCATCGCCGAGCGCGCCCTGGGCGAGGAGCTCGCGCCCGTCCTGAAGATCTGAGGCGGCCCGGCGCGGGCGCACGGGCGGGAGAAGGCGTCAGCGGGCGGTGCAAAAAAAGGGCCGGAGCCCCCGAGGGGTCCCGGCCCTTTTCGCGTGCGCGCCGGCGCTCAGTCCCGGGAGACCCCCAGGAGCTGGGTGAGGTAGATGAACATCAGGATGAAGTCGAGGTAGAGCTCGAGCGCCGCCATGATGGCCGACCTTCGCCCGGTCTCGTTGTCGGTGTCCTGGGTGAGGGCGTAGTTCTTCATCTTCTGGGTGTCGTAGGCCGTCAGGCCCGCGAAGATGAGCACCCCGATCACGCTGATGGCGAAGTGAATGGCCGGGCTCTGGAAAAAGATGTTCACCACGGTGGCGATGATGAGCCCGAAGACGCCGACGAGGCAGAAACTCCCCACCCCCGAGAGATCGCGCTTGGTGACGAAGGCGAAGAGGGTGAGCCCCGCGAAGGCGCCCGCGGTGACGAAGAAGGCCTGGGCCGCCGACTCGGAGGTGTAGCGCAGGAGGATGGCCGAGACGGTGACGCCGAGGGAGGCGCTGTAGGCGAGGAAGAGCGCGCCCCCCACCGCCGAGCCCTTCCTCCGCATGACGGGGCGGATGGAGAAGACCAGCCCGAGCTGGACGACGACGATGAGAATCATGGACATCGAGCTTCCGAAGATGAAGCGAATGGCCGCCTCGCTCGAGGCGACGTAGAAGGCGACGAGCCCGGTGACGGCCAGGCCCGCCGTCATCCATCCGTAGACCCGCTGCATGAAGGCGGCGGCGTCGGCGGCGATGACCCTCTGGCCCGTGCGCTGGGCGAACTCCCGTGACCGCATTTTCGGCTCCTCCTGCGA
>JAZGDQ010000330.1:0-5135 GCA_036477985.1 bacterium | reverse complement strand
ATCGGTCGCCGGGGCGGAGATGATCACTTTTTTCGCGCCCGCCTTGAGATGTTTCTCGGCGTCGGGCCGCTTGGTGAAGATGCCGGTGCTCTCGACGGCCACCTGGACGCCCAGCTCCCCCCAGGGGAGGTTGGCCGGATCGCGCTCGGAGAGAACCTTGACACTCTTTCCGTTGACGATGATCTCGCCCTCGCCCGCCTCCACCGTGCCATCGAAGCGGCCGTGAATCGAATCGTACTTGAGAAGATGCGCCAGGGTTTTCGGATCCGTCAGGTCGTTGACCGCGACAAATTCGATGTCCGGATCACCCATCGCCGCCCGGAAAAGATTTCGTCCGATCCGGCCGAAACCATTGATTCCCACCTTAATAGCCATTTTGATGATTCCTCCGCACCGCCTCTCCTGACCGGGCTGGCCGGGCCTGCCTGGCCGGACCGCCCTCGAGGGAAGGTGGTGCACTAATGATGGATGTAGTCCGGAAGGGCCTGCAACGCGTCAAAGTGTACAGCATACCCGGTTAGCGTCAATCCACTCGCCCCGCCCGGGAGGGCCCGGCGCCCCGCGGCCTCCCCTCAGCCGGCCAACCGCCGTTCGATGTCGGGCAGAATGCGGTCGAGTGCCTCGGAGATGGATTCGCTGAGCCATTTCTCCACCTCGCCGGCCTCCCAGAATATATTTCTCCTGACCGTGGGTTCGATCTGAATGGTTTTGGTGATAATGGTCCCGCTCTTGGGAGACCCCGCCTTCAACTCAATCTGGAAGACGCTCGAGGCCTCAGCCATTGTTATCGAATCGCTCGCGGAGAACCAGAGCTTGAGCACCCGTGCCGAGATGACGATCTCTCCTTTTTCCCCCCAGATTTTATCGGGCACCCCCCTCCAACTCGAATCGATGACGCGGATTTTCCGCGCGGTGAAATAGTCGCGAACGATGTTCCGGGCCGCCTCCGGAACGCCCCCGCGGGGCCGGAAGCGATCGACGTTGCTGTTGAATCTTACCCGCTCTCCCGCCGCGCCGGCGGGCCTCCCGGAGCGGGCGTCGGAGAACGCCCCCAGACCCACGGTCTCTAATCGTGCGGCGGAGGCGGGCGAGGCCCGGCCGGAGGGAACATACCGGAGGGATATGGAGACATCTTTCGTGATTGCCGCGCCGCAACCGGCGAGCGTGAGGACAGCCGATACGAGGGGGACGAGAATCCTGAACGGCATGGTTAAGGGCTCCGGACCAGGCGGCCACCAGCGGGGAGGGAAGCGATCACCGCATTCCGATCATCGGAATACTATCTCCTGTGTTGGGCGTCAAGACGAAGCGGAGAGGGCGGGCTTCTTTATTTTTTCCCGGGTTTTTTCTTCCGCAACTTCAGAGTCTCCTCAAGGTTCACCTCATGGCCGGGCGCCCGGCCCAGGGCGACGCGGTACACATCTTTCGCCCTCTCCCGCGAGACGATCCCCTGGAGAACGTCGAGCCGGACAGCTTCGGGATCGCGTTTTTCCGCGCTTCCCCATCCGCCTCCGCCCGGGGTTTCCACCCGGAGAAGGTCGCCCGCCGAGAAGGGCTCGGCCGGGGAGAGGGAGGGCATTTTCCGGGCCTTGCCGGAGGTCCCGGACCGGGTGGCGCGGTAGGGGGCTCCGGGCCCCCCGCCCTTGCCCCCGAAAGGTCCGGCCTCGCCCGAACCGGCGGCGCTCGAAACATCGCCCGGCGCGAGCAGGCGGTATTCGCGGTAGGTTCCGGGGCCGCCGCGGTGCTGGCCGGCTCCCCCCGAGTCGGGGGTCAGGCCGGCCGATTCGATTCGGATGGGATAGCGCGCCTCGACAACTTCGACGGGCATCCCGCCGGTCCCCCCGATGGGAGGAACGCCCGGAATTCCGTCAAATCCGGGGGAGGCCCCGCTGCCCGAGCCGAGGGATTCCCGGAAAAGGAACGGGGCGCTCCCGCCTCCGTTTCCCCAAAGACTCCAGCTTCTGAGGTTGTCGAAACCCGCCGGGGTTTTTCCGCCGGTCGCATAGAAAAGCGCCTCGGCGAAGGCCGACAGGAGTTTTCCCAGCGTCAGGGCGCGCAGGCCGGTCGGAGCCGGGAAGCGCGGGGTGATGAGGGTTCCGGGTCCGGGCAGCCGGATATCGATCGCCCGGCAGGCCCCGTCGTTCAACAGAATCCCCGCCATCCGGTCGGGGTCGTAGGCGAGGTGGAGGAGCAGGGGGGATATGAGCCGGGCCAGCGAGAGTTTCCCCTCCCCCTCGAGGGGGCAGTTGATGGGCCCCAAGGCCTGGGGGCCGGCCCCCGCCAGATCCACGATCAGGCGATCTCCATCCCTGAAGATTGTCACCTGGAGGGGGTGCGGGCCGCCGAAGCCGTCGGTCTCGACCTGGGCTTTCACCTTCCGGGGCTTCTCGGGGATTTGGGGCAAAAGCTCCTCTTTAAAGGCCACCTCGCACTCGCGCAGCAGATCGGCGAAACACGCCGTCAGCTGTTCGGAGCCGTAGCGATCGACGAGTTCGCGGATCCGGATCGAACCCACCTGCAGGGCGGCCGCCTGGGCGTCGATATCGTCCCGGAGTGTGTCGGGGAAGCGGCTGTTCCTGAGGAGAAGCGTTTGGATGTCTTCGACCCGCTGCCCGCTCCGGACGATCCGCACCGGCGGGATTAAGAGCCCCTCGTGGTAGCTCTCCCGGGCGCCCGCCGCGCCGCCGCCGGGGAGGTTGCCGCCCAGATCGTCGTGGCGCCCGCGCACCTGGAGAAAGGCGATGAGGCGGCCGCCTTCGAACAGGGGCCGGGTCAGACACAGTTCGGCCACCTCTCCCAGCCCGGCGGGGGGGAGGTAGGGGTCGTTGTGGAGAAAGACATCGCCCGGCGCCATTTCCCCGGCCGAAAACGACCCGAGGACGGGTCCCGGCCCCACTCCCAGAATGCGCCCCGTAAGCGCGCGGCCGAAGCGGTCGTAGAGGCCGACCGAGAAATCGCGGGTGTCTCTCAGGGCGGGGCTCCGCCAGGTCCGCGCAAGAAGATCCTCGATCTCCTCTTCGAGAGAGCGGAGGGCGCCCGAGACGATTTCGCTGACGACCGGATTGACGTTCATCAGTAGCCCGCCCCCACGCCGTGAAGTCCCGTCGGGCGTCCCGCCCGCTCGGTCCGCTCGGCCATCTCCGCCCGGAAGTGGATGACGAGGTTGCCGTAGCGGTCCACCCGGGCCTCTTGCCGGGGAAAGATGACGGCGGTACTCCCGAAACTCTCCACCACCGCCGGGCCGGGGATGTAGTTGCCCTCGAGCAGCCGCTCCCGGTAGTAGATGGGTGTGTCGATGAACCCGCCCGTCTCGGGAAACCAGACGAGGCGCGCTCCTTTATAAGCGTCCTCGGGGCTCTCCTCTCCTGCCGCCAGAAGGGGCAGATTCGGCGGCTCCGTCAGCCCCACCCCCGTCACGCGGAGGTGGACGATCTCGGCCGGGCGCTTTCCCTTGTAGTTGTGGGTGAAGCGCCCCCGGTAGAGGAGGTGGAAGCGCTCCATCACCTCGGCGAAGGCCTGGGGGGAGAGATAGCCCGAAGGAAAATCCACCTCTAGCTCGTAGGCCTCGCCCTGGTAGCGCACATCCACCGTGCGGCGGAGCATCCGCCGGTGGGGGGGAACCCCCTCGATCGACAGGCCGCCTTCCGCCTGCCCCTCGAGAATCTCGAAGGCGGCGCCCAGCGATTCGATGTCGGGCTGGGCCTCGCTCTGGTAGTGGGGCGCGGAGTAGTCGCTCACCAGATCCACCACCTCGAGCCCGAAGGCGCTCGTCATCCCCGCGAAGGGCGGGACGATGACCGTCTCGATCCCCAGGAATTCGGCCACGAGCCCCGCCGTGAGCGGACCCGAGCCCCCGAACGCCATGAGGGAGAAATCCCCGGGGGCGATCCCGCGCTGAACCGTGGCGCGCCGGACGGCGTGGGCCTGGTTCCAGGCGGCGATCTCGACGACGCCCGAGGCCATCTCGAGCGGGTCAAGGCCGAATAAGCCCGAAAGCTCGCGCATGGCGCGCATGGCGAGCGCTTTTTTAAGCTTCACTTCGCCCCCGGCCAGGTGGAGCGGGCTCCTCGCCAGGACGAGGTTGGCGTCCGTCAGGGTGGGCGCCTCGCCCCCCAAGCCGTAGCAGACGGGACCGGGGTCGGCGCCCGCGCTCCTCGGGCCCACCCGGAGCCTTCCCTCGGGGCTCTGCCAGGCGATCGAGCCCCCGCCCGTTCCGATAGTTACAATGTCCACCATGGGCAGGCGAAGGGTGAATTCATCTAACTGGAGGCGCGTGCCCCGCTTGGCTTCGCCGTCCTCGATCAGGGCGATGTCGCTTGAGGTGCCCCCGCCGTCGAGGGTGATGAGCCGGGGGTGGCCCGAGAGGTTTCCCAGGTAGGCCGCCGAAAGGGCGCCCGCGGCGGGTCCCGAGAGAACGGTCCCGATGGGTTTTTTCGCCACCTCGCGCGCCGTTGAGACGCCCCCGTTGCTCTTCATGACGAGGAAGGGGACCTCGCCGAGGGTCTCCTCGATGCGGGCGGAGCTTTTTTCCAGATAGGCCTTGATCCGCGGCTTGATGGTGGCGTCCAGGAGGGTGGTGACGGCCCTCTCGTATTCGCCCGGCTCGGGGATCACGTCGCTCGATATGCTCACGAAGCACTCGGGAAATTCCCGGGAGAAGGCGTCCCGGAGGATCTTCTCGTGAACGGGGTTGGCGTAGGCGTGGAGCAGGCAGATTCCCACCGCGCCAATCTCCCGGTCGCGGAACCACCGCGCCAATTCGGCGGCCTCTTTTTTTCCGAGGCGGCTGAGCACCTCGCCCGAGGCCGAAATCCGCTCGCCGGCCTCGAGGATGCGCTCGGGCGGGACCAGCGCCTCGGGCGGGCGGACTAAGAGGGGCGAGGCGAAATGGCCTCCGCCCCGGGCGCTGGCGAGTTGGGTGGCCCGGCCGAGTTCGAGCATGTGGCGGAACCCCGAGGTGACGATCAGGCCCAGGTTCTCGAAGCGCCGCTCCAAGATGGCGTTGGTGGCCACCGTGGTGCCGTGGTAGACGCCCACCACCTGATGGGGGCGGATCTTCACCTCCTGCATGATCTTCCGGAGGCCCTGGAGGAGTCCTTCGCTGTAGTCGGCGGGGGTGGTCGGGGTTTTGGTGG
>JAZGDQ010000033.1:0-2851 GCA_036477985.1 bacterium | reverse complement strand
AGCTCTGGATCGTCCCCGCCTAAGGGGGCGGGGGGGATCTCCCCGCCCGGGCCTATGCCTGCGCCCCCGGGCGCCCGCCCGAGAAGTTCGTGAGAAGGGCGGTGAAGAGGGCGGCGAGGAGCATGAGGACGACGAGGGAGAAGGGAAGGATGTAGCTCCCCGTCGCGTCGAAGATGAAGCCCGCCAGGGGGGGGCCGAGGATCCCGCCCATCCCGAAGCCGATCTCCGAGATGCCGATCACCGCGCCGAAGGATTTCCCCCCGAAGCAGTCCGCCGTCATGGCCGAGTGGCAGGCGCCCATCCCCCCCATCCCGAATCCGTAGACGACGGCGAACAGGAGGCCCGAGGCGAGGGAGGCGCCCATGACCGGAATCAGGAGAAGGAAGACGACCCCGAAGGCCGAGATGAAGGCCGCGAGGGCCTGGGCGCGCTGGCGACCGATGTGGTCGCTCAGCCAGCCGGCGAAGGCGCTGCCCAGCATCCGCACGAAGCCGGTCGCCCCGAGGAGGAGGGCGGCGGCGGCCGTGCTGAACTTCGCGTCAACGAGATAGAGCTGGAGCTGGCTCAGGATGGTGTTGTTGTTGAGCCCGATGGTGAAGACGATGAAGAGGATCGCCCAGAAGCGCTTGTCCTTCTTCACGGTCTGAAAGACCTCCCACACGCCCGGGGCGGGGGCGGCGCCCGGGGCCGGGGCGGTGGAATCGGGCGGCGCCTCCCGCGGCGGCTCCCTCGGGGGAAGGCCGTCGCGCGCCTGGCCCACGTCCTCGGGGCGGTTGCGGAGGAGGAGGAAGCTCGCCGCGGTGAGGCCGACCAGGAGGACGAGGCCGAAGATGAGGTAGGTGCTCCGCCATCCGACCAGGGCGATGAGCCGCTCGATGGTGGGCGAGAAGACCAGGGCGCCGATCCCGCTGCCGGCCACGACGATTCCGGTGGCGAGGCCGCGCCGGCGCTGGAACCAGCGGGGCATGAGGGCGCTGTGGGTGGCGAAGCCGCTCATGGCGTTTCCCAAGCCGATGAGGAGGCCGGTGAAGAGGTAGACGTGCCAAAGGGAGGTGACGAAGAAGCTCATCGTGAGGCCCAGCCCGATGAGGACCGAGCCCCAGGGGATGACGGCGCGCGGGCCGCGCTTGTCGAGCAAGGCTCCCAGGAAGGGGCAGGAGAGGGCGTAGACGCCCAGCATGAGGGCGTAGGCCCCGCCGAGCGCGCCCCGGCTCCAGCCGAACTCGGCGATGAGGGGGACCTGGAAGATGGAGAAGGAGAAGCGGGCGGTGAGGTGGAAGGCGAGGGTGGTGAAGGAGAGGCCGACGATGACCCAGCCGTAGAAGAAGCGGGGGCGGGGGGCTCCCTCCCGGGGGGAGCTCATCCGCGCGGGCGCAATGTCGCCGGCAGGAGGCGCAATGGCGCCGGCAGGAGGGGGCGCAATGTCACCGGCAGGAGGGGCAATGTCGCTGGCAGGAGGCGCAATGTCGCCGGCGGTTGGAGGGGAGAGCCCCCGAGTCGTTCAGCCTCTTTCACGAACAAGCGGTTCCTCGCGTCGGGTGGATCGGGCGGGCGATTATAGGCGCCATCCGGGCCTTCCCCACAAGCCGGGACCCGACGTTTGGAGATTCGCCCAGGCGGCTGTCCGCCTTTTTCGCCCGGCGGATGGGGGGTATACTTCCACCGGAACCGGCTCCGATGCCCATTCATGCGTTCAACGGAGGAGAACCCGGATGGACCGCTCCATCCTCATCGCCAGGCTCACCGAGGTGGTGGGGGAGGACTACATCCACACCGCGCCCGAGGCGCTCAAGACCTACGAGTGCGACGGCCTGACCATCTACCGGGGGGAGGCGACCGCCGTCGTCATCCCCAGCGGGACCGAGGAGGTCCAGGCCATCGTCCGCATCTGCCGGGAAGCGAAGGTCCCCCTCATCGCGCGCGGCGCCGGGACCTGCCTCTCCGGGGGGGCGACGCCCGCGCCCGGCGGCGTCCTCATCGTCTTCGTGCGGATGAACCGGATCCTCGAGGTCGACTACGAGAACCGCATCGCCCGGGTCCAGTCTGGGGTGATCAACCTCCACCTCTCGCGCGAGACCCTGCCCCACGGCTTCCACTACGCCCCCGACCCCTCGAGCCAGATGGCGTGCACCATCGGGGGCAACGCCGCCGAGAACTCGGGCGGGCCCCACTGCCTCAAGTACGGCATGACGACGAACCACATCCTGGGGATGACGGTGGTCCTCCACACGGGCGAGGCCGTCCACCTGGGCGGGGAGGGGGAGATGGTCCCCGGCCTCGACCTTCGCGGCTTCTTCATCGGCTCCGAGGGCACCTTCGCCGTCACGACCGAGATCACCGTGCGCCTCACCCCCAACCCCGAGGGGGTGCGCACCATGCTGGCGAGCTTCACCACGGTGGGGGACGCCTGTCGCACGGTGAGCGACATCATCGCGGCCGGGGCCGTGCCGGCCGCCATGGAGATGATGGACCGGTGCACCATCGAGGCCATCGAGGGCGTCATGAAGGCCGGCTACCCGCAGGACGCCGCCGCCGTCCTCCTCATCGAGCTGGACGGCCTCCACTCCTCGATGGCGGTTCTGGAGGAGACCGTGCGCGAGATCTGCGCGCGCAACAACTGCTCCTCCTTCCACCTCGCCCAGAGCGAGGAGGAGCGGGAGAGCCTGTGGCTCGGCCGCAAGAAGGCCTTCGGCGCCTTCGGCTTCATCTCCCCCGCCTACTATTGCCTGGACGGGACGGTGCCGCGCTCGAAGCTCGACGAGGTGCTCGCCGCCTTCGAGGAGATCGGCGAGCGCTTCGGCTTCCGGATCGCCAACGTCTTCCACGCCGGCGACGGCAGCCTCCACCCGAA
>JAZGDQ010000329.1:0-3327 GCA_036477985.1 bacterium | reverse complement strand
ACGGCGAGATCGAGGGGCATATCGGAGACAGGGGGGAAGGCTAGGGGTAGAGGCTCTTCTTGCCGTCCGGTATCAGGTCGATCTTCTCCATCCAGTAGTACTGGGAGAGAACGCGCACGTCGCCCGGCGTGACCGTGTAGAGGGCCGCGGTGTTATCCCTGACGCCCCGCATGCTGCCGAGCCGTTGGTAGATGGAGATGTGGAACTCTTCGGGCGGAAATTTCGTCGTGACGGTGATGTTGACCTCGGCCGGGTTTTCGCTCAGGCGCGCCTGGAGGCGATCGGTGATCCGCGAAGGCCCTGTCATGTAGCCGTAGCCCCAGTAGAGGCCAAACAGGACGAACGTGGCCATCAGGAAGCGGAGGGTGGGGTGTTCGCTCCAGTTCCTCTTTTTCCGGGGGGCGGGGGTTTCCTGGTCCTGGGCCATCCTATCAAGGCTTCCAGACCATCCCCCATCTCTGGATGGTCCATTTTTCGAGGGGGACGAGGAGGGAGCGGTCGGTGAACATCCAGATGATGGCGATGACCAGCACGCCCAGGAAGACTTCCTCGATCTTGTACTCGGCGGCCGAGACGAAAATCATGAAGCCCAGGCCGCTGGTGCCGCCGATCATCTCGGCGGCGATGAGCGCCCGCCAGCCGAAGCCCATGCTCATGCGGATGCCGGTGACGATGCTCGGCAGGGCGCCGGGGAAGTAGACCTGGGTGATGAGGTCCCAGCGGTTTCCGCCCAGGGTGAGGACGCTGTTTTCTAAGACGCGGGGCACGCTCCGCACCCCGAGCAGGGTGTTGAAGAAAACGAGCCAGAAGATCGTGTTGAGCAAGATGAAAAGGGTCGTCATCGCCCCGATGCCGAACCAGACGATGGCCAGCGGCACCCAAGCGATGCCCGAGATGGCGTTGAAGAACACGCCGATGGGCTCCAGCGCGTTTGCGACCCGGCGGTTCATCCCGGCCAGCACCCCGAAGGTGATTCCGAAGGGGATGCCGATAATCAGGGCCAGGCCGACTCGGCCCAGGCTCGAGAGAACGTGGTTCGTGAAGCCACAGCCGTACTCCATGAAGAAAGCCGAGGTAAACCCCGCGCAATCCTCCTGGAGGATGCCGATCGCTTCGATGATGGACGCCATCGGGGGAATGTAAACGGGGGCCAGCCACTCGTTGACGGTGTTCATCCGCCAGAGGGTGAGCATCACGATGAACGGAATGGAGCCCAGAAATATCTTTCTGAGACGCTGGCGCCCTAAGCGCTTCTGGATGGCGATGGAGAGGGTCTGGATTTGATTCATCGCTGGACGAGCCCCCATCTTTGGATGGTGTCGGCCTCGATCGGCCGGAGGGCGTAGCGGTCAAGCAGGATCCAGAATACCCCGATCATCACCATGCCGAGGATCACCTGATCGGTGTGATCGGTGTCCTGGGCGGTGAAGATCATCCAGCCCAGCCCCCGCTTTCCGACCAGCATCTCGCCGGCGATGACGGCGCGCCAGGCGAAGGCGATGCCCAGCCGCGCGCCGGTGGCGATGTAGGGCATCGCGCCCGGGAGGATGACGTCGCGGGCGATCTGATAGCGGCTCGCGCCCAGCGAGCGGAGCATGTTGACGTAGATTCTCGGGATGCTCCTCACGCCCGCGAGGACGTTGAACGTGATGGGGAACATGGCGGTATAGAGGATGACGATGAACACCGTTAATTCGCTGTTACCCCACCAGACGACGATAATGGGCAAGATGGCGATGCCCGAGATCGACTGGAAGAAGTTCAGGACCGGATAGAACATGTCCGAGATCGTCCGGTTGAGGCCGAGAAGGATGCCAAACGGTATGCCGATGCCCAGGCCCAGGACGCTCCCCAGAACGAGGCGCCAGAGGGTCTGCCCCAAATAGTTGGGGAGGAGGCCCTTCAAGAGCATGTCCTCTGAGGAGAAAACCACTGTCAGGGGGGCGGGCAGGTAGCGCGAGGGGTTCGGGATCACGCTCGAGATGAACGCCCACAGGGCCAGTATCCCGACGATGAGGAGCATGAGCTCCACCCCCCCCTCCTTGGCAAACCGCCTCCAGCGGGCCGAGGGAACGACGCGCGGGCGCTCCAAGGAGGGGCTAGTCGTCGCCATGGGGGGATACCTCTTCGCGGACGAGGGTCAGGATTTCGTCCCGGCGTGCGATGAATTCAGGGTCGTGGAGCAGCTCCTTCCACACGCGGCGGTCGCGGGGAATGTCGATCTTGACGGTGGCCTTGAGCGTGCCGGGCCGCCGGGTGAAGACGAAGCACTTGTCGCCTAAGAAGGCGGCCTCGTCGACGTTGTGGGTGATGAGCAGGGTGGTTTTCTTCGTGGCCATGGTGATGCGGTTGAGCTCTTCCTGGAGGGTGATCCGCGTCTGGGCGTCCACGGCGGCGAAAGGCTCGTCCATGAGCATGATGACCGGGTTCGCGCAAAGGGTTCGCGCCAGCGCCACGCGCTGCTTCATCCCGCCGGAGAGCTCGTGGGGATAGCGGTCCTCGAAGCCGTTCAGGTTGACGAGGTCGACGAATTCCTGCACCCGCTTCTTCCGCTCCTCGGAGGGGACACCCTGAATATCGAGGCCGTGGCCGATGTTCCGGGAGACCGTGCGCCAGGGGAGGATGGCGTGCTCCTGGAATACGACGCCCCGGTCGGGGCCGGGGCCCGTGACGTCGTTGCCGTCCACCTTGACGTGGCCGACCTTGTAGGGGAGCAGGCCCGCCAGTATGTTGAGAAGCGTGGTTTTTCCGCAGCCGCTGGGCCCCACGACAGCGGCGAACACCCCTTCCTCGACTTCGAGGCTCACGTTGTCGAGGGCGTGAACGTCTTCCCCCGTGTATTCGTCGGGATAGTGATGGGACAGGCCCTGCACGACCAGTTTGGGTTGCATTCTCTTCGCCTCTTCCGCAAGCCTCAGAGAAACGGCCGGCGCCCCGCTACCGAGGGCGCCGGCCGCTGAATAGCCAGTTTATGCTATTTCCCGGGTCTAATTCAAATCCTTAAACCACTCGGGATGCTCTTTCATCGTCCGGTTGATGAAGGTGAGATCGAAGTATTTCGCGGGATCGTAGGGCTTCTTCATTTTCCGCTGGGCGATGAGCTGCTTTACCGAGAACCGCAACGCCTTGAAGGTGTTGGGCCCGAGGCGGGGGTCGTAGGTCCAGTACTTGATGGTCCGGCTGAAGAGCTTGGGCGAGACGCCCCGCACGTAGCGGACGCCGATCTTCACCACGGCCTCTTTGTTCTTGGGGTCGCGCACCCAGGCGGCGGCTTCGGACATGCCGTTCACGAACGCCTGGGTGACTTTCTTGTCCTGGTACACCCTT